>JAKBAL010000467.1 GCA_021809225.1 Pseudomonadota bacterium
TAGCTTGAGCCCGTTCAATCTTTTGCTTTATTTCTTCTGCCTCCTTTGTTTTTTCTAGAGCTTCTTTTTCGATTCTTTGGGGATGAGATAAGTCATGTGCCTGTTGTTTTAATGTCAGCTGTTCAGGCGACAATCTTGCCCAGGAAGCACCATAGTGTATGGCTTCTTGGTAGGATAGATTTTTAAGTTTTGTGAGAAGGTGAAGAGGACCTCCTGCCAACTGGGAGTCTTTATAGCTGAGCCATACCCCTTTCTGAAGGTTAACCGAAAATTCGCCCTTCGTCCCATAACGCCTTTCTGTTTTAGAGGACATGGCACGATTACAATCTACTCCGATGGATGTAAACATATGATCCGCAAAATCAGCCATATTTTCTTTGAGGGCGGCCTCTATGGCTTCTCTCTTATATTGGGGGCTCTGGACAACAAATTGCTGCTGTACGACCTTTTCTGAAAGCTTTATGGAGTTGTTTATATTCTCAGTCAGAATCTTTTCAATGAGGGATTTTTCAACAGAAGTCTCCTTACTAAGAGGATTTTCCCTGATGGAGACTTCAACAAGAGAACGTTCTTTGAACGGACTCTTAGGGAGAGGGCTCTCTTCACGATGAAGAGAGGAAATAATTTTTTCCCTATTTGAATCAATTGATTGTGTTGCATCCATACTTACATGTTGAGAATGAGCTTGACGTTGGGGTTGAAGCTGAGATTGAACCTCGAAGTGGTGCTCCTCTTTAAGGGTGATATTTTCTTGTTTAATAACGGCGTCTTCTTTTCTGAAAAGCGCTTCTGCCCGAACCTCTTCTCGAACACTGTCTTGGAGAATGCGGATTTCTTTTTCCCATGTTCTCCCTAAAAAATGATTAGCCACGTTCCAAAAAGCTTCCTTCGTGACAGCACCCATGGCTTCCAACTCATTTGACATTCGTCGAAAGAACCTGGTGAGGATCTGGTCATCCCGTTTCATGATTTTTGTCAGGGTCTCTGCATCAAGATAATCAGCGGCAGAGAGCTTTTCTCCTGATTTTGAGAGAATTTCCGGAAGCTTTTCTTTTCTCCAGAAATCAAGCGAGCTTCCAAACATTTTTACTCCCTCCCGATGGCGAGTCATGGCTACATAAACCAAGTTTTGAGTCATTTCAAAGGAAGCGAGGATAAATGAGAAATCAACGGTTGCGCCTTGAGATTTATGAATAGTAATGGCCCATCCGTGATCAAAGTAAGGATTGAGATTGGGAGCAAATGAGATTTCTTTTCCTTCATCCAGTCTAACTTTGATATTCCGGTTGTTGATGTCCGTAACGGTCCCCATGGTGCCATTTCTAACACGTGCCCAATACTTGTTTTTTGTAAAGACAATGCGATCTCCTTTGGAAAAGCCTTTTTCTTCTCGAAGGTTTTCTTTTCTTCCAAAATCATCCTCAATTTCTTTTTTGATTTTAAAAATAAATTCTCCTTTTGAGAGATGGCCTGATTCTTTTAGAAGAGATCTGACCTGTCTGTTGAGATTATTTACGTCCCTGTTGCTATAAGCAAGAATGGCTATGCTTTTCTCGGGATTTTCTTTAAATGAGGTATGCCACTCATGGATAAGTTCTTCTTTGGCTGTTTGGCGAACATCAACAGTTTGTCCCCTCTTTTTTGTTTGTCCAATGAGATGATCAAGACCACATTCTTTCAAAACAGCTTTGGCTTCTTCTTGTTGAGCGAATTTGTCCTTGTCTTTATCTTTAAAGACAAGAGCAAGGGGAAGGGTATCTACGTTTCTTGCCTCAAGAGCAGGACGACACTTTTGAGGATTCAGAAGGATGTAATCCGCAGTGTCTTTCTCAATATCTTTCCAATTAAGATACTTTTGAAAGTCTTCATGTTCTATAATTTTAGGATAAAGCTTTTTCAGTTCCGGATATTTCCTCTGCACATCCTTGGCCATTTCACGATAAATGAGGGAGGAAACACGGTGAGAAGCTTCATAAAGATGAACGATGCTGTCATAGTCTTTGGCATTTATGGCCTCTTTAAGAGAAGGAAGTTTCTCCTCAATGATGCGAATGCATTCTTTACCTTCATATTTTTGGAGGGCTTCCTTTGTTTTTTGTTGTCCAAAAAGAACCGTTGCTTCTCGTTGCCATTTTTCTTTTTGGCGAACAACCGTATTCAGTTCAGAACGCCCGAGCTTTTCTGTCACAAGACGAAAGGCAGGACCTGCTTCTACCGGTTGAAGCTGTGCCCCATCTCCCACAACAATCAACTTAACGCCCAGGTGTTTTACGGCATGGAGGAGCTTTTCAAAACGCTCCACATCCACCATACCGGCTTCATCCAAGACGAGGATGCTTTTCTCATTGTATTGGCATCGTCCTTCTTCAAATGACTTGAGGAATTTATGCAAAGTTGTTGAGGGGATACCGTTCTCTTCTAAAGAACTTCCCTCTAGGTTTTGAGAGGCTTTTCCTGTAGGTGCAAGGCCATACACCGCATATCCTTCTGCTTTCCACACCTCATGACAAACACCGATTGCGGTTGTTTTGCCTGCCCCTGCAATGCCTACAACGCATTTGATTTGTCCTTCATCAACCAAATGATAAA
>JAKBAL010000468.1 GCA_021809225.1 Pseudomonadota bacterium
TGTGACGAATCTTTTGAACGCGTCAAACGTTGTGTCCGTCTGGGTGGATTTGTAAACGCGATTGATGATTTTTCCGATCACCCTCTTGTTTTAGATGGAGCCTCAGAACTTATGATTCAGACCTTTGGAAGTATGGGCAATCATACCCGTACATCAATTGGTGTAAGCAGCTTACCCCTTAATGCACCCGTTGAAATCGATGCGATTTTTTCGCTGGAAGATGAAGAAGCAGCCCCCTTTTCCTTATAAGAGTATATCTTTCATGAATAAATTCTCCCATAATTTTTCCTTAAACGGAACTTATTTGCTGCCCCCTCCAAACACGCCAATTCAGAAGTGTATTATTCTTCTCCATGGACTTGGAGCCAATGGAGAAAACTTAATTGATCTTGCCCATCTTTGGGCACCCCACATGCAAGGCACGGCATTTTTCTCACCGAATGCTCCCTTTCCCTATGAAATGTCCGGATTTTCATCTCCGGGTGGATTTCAATGGTTTAATTTTGAATCCCAAGATCCAATTTCCCTTGAGAATGGTATTCAAATTGCCCTCCCCTATCTTTCCACTTATATCGATGAAATTTTAGAAGCTTTCTCTCTGACTCCTCAAGACATTGCTCTTGTGGGATTTTCACAAGGAGCCATGATGGCTATGGCGGTGGGACTACGACAACGTCCTTCTTTGGGAGGAATTGTTTCCTATTCAGGAGCCATTTTTACAGATGATCCCCTTCCTTTAACACCACCTGCTCCCATATGTCTTATCCACGGAGCACAAGACTTGATTGTTCCGCCTGAAGCCTTCTTTAAGGCCGTCTCATACTTGGAAAAAAATAACGCCCCCTTTGAGTCCCATCTTTTAAATGATTTATCCCACGACATTGATGACAGGGGATCTAAAATTGGAGAAGATTTTTTGATAAAAACCCTTATAAATGGAGACATAGGATGATAAACCGCCCAAAAATTGCCCTTGTGGGCGCTGGAAACATTGGAGGAACATTGGCCCTTCTTTTGGGTATGCGTGAGATAGGAGAGGTTGTTCTGATTGATATTTCAGAAGGCATTCCCCAAGGGAAAAGTCTTGATATTGCCCAATCCTTTAGTTTGAGCGGCTCTGATACTTTGCTTTCGGGGAGTAATGATTATGCCGCTCTGAAGGACTCAGATGTTGTCATAGTTACCGCAGGCATCCCCCGCAAGCCAGGAATGAGTCGGGATGATCTTTTATCCATTAATGCAAAGGTCATAAAAGACGTAGGTTCACACATTAAAACCTATGCACCCCATGCATTTGTCATCGTTGTCACGAATCCTTTGGATGCAATGATATGGGTCATGAAACAGGCGACAGGATTTCCGGCCCATATGGTTGTTGGCATGGGGGGAATTTTAGATAGTACCCGCATGCGTACTTTTTTGGCCAAAGAGTTAAATGTCTCCATTGAAGACGTCACCACTTTCGTCTTAGGGGGACATGGAGATACCATGGTTCCCCTTCCAAGATATACAACAGTTGGCGGAATCCCCTTACCCGATCTTGTGAAAATGAAGTGGATTACAGAGCAACGAATTAACGAAATTGTAGATAGAACGCGTAATGGAGGAGGGGAAATTGTTAACCTTCTTAAAACAGGATCTGCTTTTTATGCTCCAGCATTTTCTGCCATAACCATGGCTGAATCTTATTTGAAAGATAAAAAACGACTTTTACCCTGTGCTGCCTGGTGCACAGGTGAATATGGCTTCCGTGATGTTTATGTTGGAGTCCCTGTTATCATTGGTAAAAATGGCATCGAACGTATACTTGAACTTCCATTGACTCCTGGAGAACAAGAATTATTGACCAAATCCGCAAATGCTGTCGAAAAATTAATTGAAGAAGTCAAAAAATATACCGATTAAAAACTATTAAATTAGATATAAACTATCTTTTTTATGCGTAACTTCCTAAAAAAGAATGATGCCCTCTGTTTTTTGCATGACATCCATGCTATAGAAGAATGACTATACACTCTTAATCCATATACAGACTTGATTTTTTCTCTGCGTCGGATTGAGGATTGAAAAAATTATTGTTATATTAAGGCATTGAAAATGAATTCTGGTTCTAAAATCTCTTTTCCTGACACCCCTAAAGCACGCCGACATGTTTCTCCCCTCGCAATTGGTATTTGGGGCATGGTTGTTCTTTTTGTTATTTATCAATTTGTTTTACGCGTTTCATTGGGCGTTATGGCTCCCAGTCTTATGGAACGTTTTGTCATTGATGCCACTCAATTTTCTCTTCTCGGATCTTTATTTTATTTTGGATATGCCAGCATGCAAATTCCCGTCGGAATTTTGTTAGATCGCTTTGGACCGCTCCGAATCGTTCCTATTTTCGTTCTCTTGTGCGTCGCTGGATTTTGTCTTTTTACATTCTCTAATAATTGGGCTTTAGCCCTTTTTGGTCGCTTCATAACAGGAATTGGGTCTGCCGGCGCGTTCATCAGTTCCCTTAAAGTAACGCATCTTCTTTTTCCAGAACGTTTATTTAAATTTCTTGTGGGTCTTACATCCAGTTTAGGACTTTTGGGGGCCATCTGC
>JAKBAL010000469.1 GCA_021809225.1 Pseudomonadota bacterium
TTCGCCTCTGCGAAGTCTTTCCCGCGTCGCCGTCCGCCGTACCGCCGCTGCACACCCTTGTGGGCGTGTGGGTGTGCGGGCGCGGCGTCGCGCAGCTCGACCGCGCGGCGATGGGGTTCGACGGCGTGCGCACCGCCGAAATGAACCACGACCCGTTCTTCCCGCTGCTGCTCGCGGCCGAACACACGACGAAGATCGAGCTCATAGAGAGGCTTGCAAGAACGCTTAGAAAGTATAGAGGAGCGCTGGTGGTGGGAACACAGAATCTAGATGATTTTTATTCAAGTCCTGGAGCTGAGGCTGCATTTATGAATAGTGATTGGTTATGTTGTTTGAAGCAGAAGAGTGAATCGATAGCGTTACTTAAGAAGAGTGAAAAATTTAAGATCAATGATTATCAGCAGAAAATGTTAGAGTCGGTAACATCGAAGCCTGGTGAATATTCAGAAGTGATGATAATGACATCTGAGCATGCGAACATAGGTAGATTGATACTTGAACCATTTTCTAGGGTGTTATATTCAACAAAGCCGGAGGAGTATGAGAGAGTTAAGAGATATGAGGGAGATGGGAAGAAGTTAGAAGAGGCTGTTGAGCAGGTAGCGAAGGAGATGTATGGAGATGGTTAGAAAAAATCAGGAGAAGGAAAGTAGAATATATAGGATTTTAAAAATTATAGTGACAAGTCCTATCACTATAGTGGTGATATGGATATTCGTAATAATAAGTGCCTTATTACTTTCAATTAATGCAAAGGCAAAAGATTTTGGAGTGGTTGGAAGGACAAGTGAAATTAAGGAAGTAGATGCGATAGAGGAGATAAAGGGAAAGTTAAGTGATATGGAGGCAAGGGGAGAGTTGAATGAGCATAACGAGAGAATGAAGAAAGAGGTAAGTGATAGAATTAAGAGCCCAAAATCTTTGAATTTAGGAAGGGCTAGTGAAGTAAGGGAATATGAATATGATCCTACTCTAGAGGTAAAGGAAGATTTAAGAGACGCAAGGGGTATAGTGTTCCATAGAAAGGGAATAAAAGTAAACCCACTGGATGTGGTTAGTATGCCATATGAGTTAATATTTTTTGATGGGGAAGATGAGGATCAATTAAAGTATGTAATTAAAAAATACGAAGAATCAGAAATAAAGCCAAAGTTAATATTAACAGGAGGATCTCCTGTTAAATTAGAAGAGGAATATAAATTAGATTTTTACTTTGATCAAAGAGGAGTTCTGATAAAGCAGCTTGGGATAAAAGCAGTTCCTGCGGTAGTGAGACAAGAAGGAAAAGTGCTTAAGATAAAGGAGGTGGAAGTAGGATAATGTATATAAATTCTGAAATGATTATTGCGTCAATAACAATAGGGGGATGTACAGGAGTTCTTATATCTTTAGTGCGGGGATATACAAAGTACAAAAATAGGATAGCTGGTATGTTAAAAACCGCAGAAGAATATAATCAAACCCATCAAGATGAGGCTGACAAATATATAATTGAGGAGACAAACATAACCTCAGGTGTGGAGTTATGGGGTAGAAAGAAAGGTAAGTTTTATTGGTATCCATTTGATAGAGAAATAGTGATTAATAATAATGTTGCAGTAGTAGAGGGTGATCAGAGAGCAAGTAATGATGGATTAAGATTCATGCAAGAGCTGTCAAATAGTATTATAGAGCAGAAGGATAAGGTATGCATATTGGATGCAGGAAGAGATTTTGAGAATGAAGCTCAAAAATTTGGCAAAGAGTATATAAGTATAGCTAATGATAAATATGTATGCATCAACCCATTTAGTGTGCTGAATAAAGAGCAAGAATATTTTGAAGAAGATGGTTTATGGCTGATATCTGCCTTAATTAAGATAATGGTATCAGATGGAAAAGCAGGAGAGCAGAAGGACAATTACGTAAATATGTATCTAATAGAGGAAGGGGTGAAAGGAGTATGGAAGGAAAAAAAAGAAAAAGCAGGAATAAGTGATTTAATAAAATGGATGTTGCAAACTGAAAGCAACCCTAAGGAGAATGCTGAATATATTGCACGCATGTTATCCAAATACGGAGAGACTGGAAAGTATAGCAGATATTTTAATGGAAAGGCGGACTTGGATTTAGAGAGTGATTTTAGTGCAATAAGTTTTGATGAAGTAGAAGAAGTGAGAAAAGTACTAGTTGCAGGGGTGCTTACGTATATTGATGTGAAAGACAAGCAATGCGGATTGAAAACTTACAAAGGTATAATACTGAGGGGGCTGATAGGAGATTTCGAGAATGAAGCAGAGAAAATATTCATAGAAGGATATTTGCGCACTTTAAGATTACATATGAAGGGGGTGATAGCAAATATTAGTCCACAGGATGAGATATTAAGGTTATTAAATGGGGAAATTAGTAGTGTATGCTGCATGGGCTATGATGAAAAAGCGATAAAGAGGCTTATAGAAGGTAATAAGTGTAAGTGGGGTAGGGTCAAAGAAGAAAATAAATGCATTGATAAACATCCTGAATATTTAATCACGGCCGAAAGAGTAACCAAGCGGCATATAGATGAAAAAACAGGGTATTTAGTAGAAGACTCGTCTTTCTGTG
>JAKBAL010000470.1 GCA_021809225.1 Pseudomonadota bacterium
AAACTCAGGAGGAGCTGCAATGGTTAAGTGAGGAGCAATGCGGGCAAGATCGCTTAAATTTTGCAAATTGTGATGTTCAGCAAAGGATTTTTTCACAGCAAGAGCCTGGGAATTTGAAAATCCAAAAGGCTTAAGCCACACCAAGTTAAACTTATCTTTATAGGCAGCTTGGACTTTGGAAAGAATATCCTCCCCGTTTCCGTTGGGAGCTTCTTTAAGGATGGTAAGATATGCTGTTCCAGAATATTCCGGATAAAGATCAATGTCTCCTTTGAGTAAAGCTTGGTGGATAATATCTGTCGTGCCAAGGTTAAGCTTACGAATTACCTTTAAGGATGTTTTTCCTTCAATCAGTTGGGCCATGAGTTCTGCTAAAATATATTGCTCTGTGAAATTTTTGCTGGCAATTGTAATCGTGGCTTTTTTGGTCATAATATGTTCTTGATAAAGGTAATTTCCTCCCAAGAAAATAATCACAAGACTGAATACACCTAAAAGAACACCTTTGAATCGGAAAGAACGATTCTCTTGTCGATGCTGGAATTGGTTTTCGATCTGGGAAATTCCATAGTCAAAAGCCAAGGCGAGAAAGGCTATCGGAATTGCTCCCAATAAAATTAAAGCAGAATTATTAAGGGCCAGACCTTGAGTAATGAAATCGCCTAGCCCTCCTGCGCCAATAAAAGCAGCAATTGTTGCAATGCCAATCGTTGAAGCTGTTGCAATGCGTAGTCCTGAAATCATCATCGGAAGAGCTAACGGTAATTCTACCCACCATAATTTTTGGAGATTGGAAAATCCAAGCCCTTCGGCAGCTTCGATGCATTCAGGAGGAACGCTGACCAAGCCTGTATAAGTACTCCGTAAAATAGGGTAAACAGCATAAAAGATTAAAACAACCAGCGCAGGAACATTACCTAGCCCTAAAAGAGGAACTAAAAAACCAAGCATGGCTAAACTAGGGATCGTTTGAGAGATACTTCCCACTTTTAGGATCCCCTGTCGAAGAAAAGAAAAACGAACAAGCAGTATCCCGAGAGGAATGGCAAGTGCTGAAGCAAAAAGAAGGGAAAAGCCAACGAGCAAAATGTGCTCAACTGTTTTTTGCTGAAGAGCTGAGAAATTCTCTTGTAAAATAATAAGAAATTCGGTGATAAAAATCTCCTTTGTTAGCTAAGACCTCTTTGAATCAATTGTTCAATAAAAGGTGTATTTGGGGCTTTGCAAATTTCTGCTTTGGTACCAATTTGTTCAATAATTCCTTCATTCATTACGGCAATTCGATCCCCAAGCTTAAACGCTTCCGCAATATCATGGGTCACAAAAACTATTGTTTTTTTAAAGGTCTTCTTTAATCGTATAATCTCATCTTGCAGTTCATATCGTGTTACAGCATCCAAAGCGCCAAAAGGTTCATCCATAAGCAAACACCCAGAATTTGTTGCCAATGCTCGTGCTACACCCACACGTTGTTGCTCGCCACCGGACAATTGATTAGGATAACGATCAAGATAAACATCGGGGTTAAGATGCATAAATTCTAAAAGTTCATTCACTTTTTTTGTTCGAAATGTGAGGGGTTGTTTGTTCAGACGTAACACAATTTCAATATTCTCTTTGACGGTCATATGGGGAAATAATCCTATTTTTTGAAAGACATAGCCAAAAAAAATACGGCGAAGTGCGATGATGTTATAGGCTTCAATTTTTTTACTCTTGATGAGGATAGCTCCTGAACTAGGTTTTTCAAGTCCATTAAGAAGTTTTAAAAGGGTTGTTTTTCCACTTCCTGAAGATCCAATAAGTACCAGACATTCACCTTCCTCAATTGTCAGAGAGACTTGATTCAAGCTTGGTTTTTTTTCTGTCGCATAAAATTTTGAGACGTTAATCAATTGAATGATTTTTTGATTTTTCACAAAAAATCCCTTTCATCTTTTTTTATCATAGTTTTCTCCTTATAAAAGACAAACGTCAAGTCAAAGAATGGGAAGTTCGCATAGCCTGTGAAGCTTTAGAGGAAGTCTGTCGATTAAGATGATTATCAATAAAGTCTGCTGCTTTAAGTAGCTTTTCACAGTTAATTTTTGTTTTAATCTCAAGACCGTTTAAAAGAAAAACCACATCTTCAGTTGCAACATTCCCCGAAGTTCCTGGCGCATAAGGGCAACCTCCAAGCCCCGAAACAGCACAATCAATAACAGAAATTCCTTTTTTTAAGGCTGCGTAAATATTTGCCAAAGCTTGGCCATAGGTATCATGAAAATGAACGGCTAGTTTTTCGGGGGGAGAAGGAATATCTTTTAAGAGATCTTGAACTTGATGAGGTGTTCCACTTCCTGTTGTGTCGCCTAAAGATATTTCATCACAACCGAGAATCAATAGCTTTGAAACAACTTTATGAACTGCTACAGGGGAAATAGGCCCCTCATACGGACAACTGATAGCGCAAGATATATACCCCCTGACACGCATCCCTTTAGCCTTAGCTTCTGGGATAAATTTACGAAAACGATCTATGCTTTCTTCAAAGGAAACATTCATATTTTTATGGCAGAATGTTTCTGAAGCTGTTGTAAAAACA
>JAKBAL010000471.1 GCA_021809225.1 Pseudomonadota bacterium
GGCGCTATTATTTTTAAGAAATGCGCGAGTTGTCATACCATAGATGCGGGAGGCCCTAATAGGGTTGGGCCGAATCTTCATAACATTGTTGGAGCTGAAAAGGCAAAGCATCCTGGTTACAGCTATTCTCAAGCGATGGAAAAAAAGGGTGGCACTTGGACTTATGATGATCTTAATATTTATTTATATAATCCTCGTCATTTTGTCCCTGGAACAAAGATGTCCTTTGTGGGAATTAAAGATGATAAAGAAAGGGCTGACTTGATCGCTTATCTCCGCCAGCAGACGGACAATCCACCGCCAGTGCCTGAAGTAAAGGCAGCTCCTGTAGCAGAGAAGCCGCAGGCGCAACCTGCAGTGAAGACAGCTCCCAAAATACAGCCTCAGCAGATGTCTCCTGCAGCAAAGCCGATACAAACAATCCCGGCTCAAAAACCAGAAACGCCTTCTCCTGCACCCAAAGTACCTTCATAGAGAATGGTCACTATTGTTAAGAGTAAGCCCAGCTTTATCAGAAAAGTGTTACCTCTTTTAAAAGGATATGCTAGAAAAATCTTGTGATGAATAAACAGGAGCGGTAAGCAATTGGCTTTCGTAAAAATAAGAAATGAATAGGAGAAATAAAAAATGAAATTGTTAAAATATTTCTTATTGTGTGCACTGATCTGTTGTTCCTCCCATCTTCATGCTGAAACCCCTCCCGCTCCTCAATCTCCTCCTCAATCTCCTCCTCAATCTCCTCCTCAAACACTCCCTACCCATGGAATTGCCATCTTTGGTGACTTAAAATACCCAGCTGGGTTTACCCATTTTGACTATACGAATCCAAATGCGCCCAAAGGCGGGCAGGTGAAAATGGCTTCTTTTGGCAGTTTTGATACCTTTAATCCTTTTATTATTAAGGGAAATGCAGCGGCAGGGTCAGGTGTGATTCATTGTTCCCTTCTGGTCCAAGCATCAGATGAGCCATTTTCATTGTATGCTTATTTGGCGGAAAAAGTTGAAGTTGCACCTGATCGAAAAAGTGTGACCTTCACCTTGAATAAGAAGGCTAAATTTTCCGATGGAACGCCGGTGACTGTGGATGATGTGATTTTTTCTTTTAACACACTTATAAAAAAAGGCATTCCTCTTTTTGCTCAATATTATAAAGATGTGAAAGCAGTTGAGAAAGTGGGTCCTGATCAGGTGCGGTTTGTTTTTTCGACGGATCAAAATCGAGAACTCGCAGCCATTTTAGGGCAACTTACTGTGTTTTCAAAAGCCTTTTACACAAAACATGATTTTGAAAAGGCGGATTTAACCATTCCGATTGGGTGTGGCCCCTATAAAATTGCCAGCTTTAAAGCAGGACAATCGATCAACTATGAACGCGTTCCCGGATGGTGGGGAGAAAATATTCCTTCTCAAAAAGGTCAAAATAACTTCGATATTAATTATGTTTATTATCGAGATCAGAACGTCCTTTTTGAAGCCTTCAAGGGAGAAGATCATGATTTTCGCTCAGAAAATATCGCAAAAAATTGGGCAAAAGGATATGATATTCCGGCCGTAAAAACAGGAAAGATGATTAAAGCTGAAGTCCAAAACGCTTTACCCCAAGGTATGCAGATATTGATTTTTAACACCCGTAAGCCTATTTTTCAGGATCGGAAAGTCAGGGAAGCGTTGACGAAAGCTTTTGATTTTGAATGGGCGAATAAGAATCTTTTTTTTAATAGCTACGCCCGTAGCTTAAGCTATTTTAGTAACTCACCCATGGCCTCTTCTGGCCTTCCCCAGGGGGAAGAGCTCAAAATCTTAGAGCCCTTTAAAAATCAACTTCCAGTGGAAGTATTTACACAAGAGTTCAAGCTTCCCATCACCAATGGAGCTGGAAATGACCGGAAAGTCTTGGCAGAGGCAGATAGGCTTTTGAAAGAAGCTGGATGGGTTGTTAAAGATGGAAAAAGGGTTAATGCGAAAACAGGAGAGGTCTTTACCTTTGAATTCTTATTAGCCGATCCTGGTTATGAGCGCATAGCCCTTGCTCTTCAAAGAAATCTCGTTCCCTTAGGAATTGAAATGACAACACGGACTGTGACACCTTCTGAATATATTCAGAGAGTGGGAAACTTCAATTATGATATGCTTCTGGACTCTATTCCTGAAACTGAAACTCCTGGTAACGAGCAACGGGAATTTTGGGTGTCGAAGTATGCGGATTTGAAAGATGGGCGCAACCATGCGGGGGTTAAAGATCCTGTCGTGGATCAGCTTGTTGAGCTTGTTATCGCGTCTCCTGACAGATCTACTTTGGAAGCCCGTGTCCATGCACTCGATCGGGTTTTACAGTGGGGTTATTATGGAATTCCTGGCTGGCATAGTGCAACGAGTCGAATCGCTTATTGGAATAAATTTGGCCAGCCCAAAAAGAAACCTAGAGATGGGGTCGGATTTGGGGCATGGTGGGTGGATCCTATGCTTGAGAAGAAGCTAGGAAAATAGATGGTTTTTTTTTCTTCTCATGAGCTTAGGCAAGAAAGACTGGATTGCTTTGCTCCGCTCGCAATGACGACCTCCCACCGCCGTCATTACGAGGCT
>JAKBAL010000472.1 GCA_021809225.1 Pseudomonadota bacterium
GTATTTTCAAATTCATAACTGTCTACTCCCACCGCTACCTCTGCTTTACGCATCCAATTATCCAATTGTTCTATTTGTTTTTCTAATGCTGCCAGTTTAACTCTAGAGAATAAATCAGGAGCAGACACACTAATATAGTACAGAAAAGAAGGTTTTATTTCTGTACATCTCTTTACATCCAAATGTGGCACAATTTGTACAAACTTTATGGCCTTTAAAAGCTCCTGAGTCGTCAACTTAGGGCAATCGCTAACATTTAGACTACTGAGTCTTCCACTATTAAGACCAAGGGCTATCAATTCCTCATTGTCAGAAAAGTTTCCCTCAATCAGCCCGGGAATATTCAAATCAATCTTTGTTAATTTTTTGCACCCCGTAATGGTTATTTCCTTTAACTTATTAAACCGGCCATTCCAGCTGAACATCATGATTCCTGGTAAATTCTGAAGTGTTAAGCCTCTTAAATTTTCAGATTTTTCAAAAATAATAGGAAATATTTTATCGGAAAGTTTTGAGCAATTCGCAAGATGTAAATTGGTTAGACTTGTGGATGCGGCCAATAGGCTTTTAAAATCTTCATGCGCTATATCGTAATTTCGTATGACCAATTTTTGAAAGTTAATTTTAAAACCAATAAACATTATGAGCGCCACATTATAAGTTTCCACCTCAATTTCATGAAACTCATCCCCAAAAAATCGATTAAATAATTCTTCTAGCTTCCCCTTATCTTTTATCTCTTTAAGACTACCCACTTTACCTTGACGTAATAGTTCCAAATAATATTCTATGCTTACTTTTTCTTTGCTTATTTTTACTATCATCTCTATTGCATCTTCTGGCCGCAACATACTCTTGATTGTACTTTTCTTATCACCTTTTCTATTCTGTAGTAACATATTAAATCGAGCGGGAGCTTCTTCTGGCTGAGAATATTGCTCAAAAGCATTATTAACATCTCCAGGAACTACTGCATTTATGCAGTGAGAAAGGGTTGCTTGAGGATTACGCTGTAATTCCTGTTGAAGTTTACTCATACGGCTTAAGAAACCACAAAGAAATGATTTTGAAAAGAAAGTGCCTGGCAGTAAAAATGGAGACCTCAACTCTGAGGATTGCGCATCTTCTTCATTAGGAAATAGTTCTGTACTAGAAACGCCTGGCAATAAAAATGAAATGGTATCCTTTGATGATTGAGCATCCTCCTTACTTGCAAATAGCTTTTTAATGCGCTCATGGGGTGCTTGAAGTTGTCGCAGCACTGTGTTTAATAAAAACTCTGGTGATTTAGATAGAATTTCTGCACGGACTACAGGGTGCACTACTTGTTCTTGCACAGCCGACAAACAAAATAGAATACAAAGTATACTTGTTTCATTCTCTTCTGCCGCAAGAAGTTCAGGAAGAGAGTCATCATTTATTATTCTTACCAATCCAATAGAATCTGCGTAAATGAAATCTTCGGGGTAGGCATCACAATCCAAAATTAAGTGCATCATCACTTGTGCTGAAACTGATTTCCTATCAAAGTCATGCTCTAAAATGAATTTTTTTTGTTCGTCAGCAATAGGTTTTTCCTGACTATAAGGATTGGGAGTTAATTTAAAATGGGTTTGTCCGGGGAACCCTTTGCTGCTAACCCTGAAGCTCTTTCGAGATAAAGGAGATGTTGTTATATCTTCTCTTCTTTTTGAAATATTCGCAAAATTCTCGCCAGGATATATTTTGAAAATCCGTACAAAACCATGTTTATTTATTTTGTTGAAAATAAGCAAATATTCTTCGGGTACAATGCCTGCAGATAACAAGTTTCCAACGCACGCAACTGTTACTGCTTTCCCTACATTGCGGACATCCCGCGGATAAGTGACGCACCATCTATCTTCGTCTATTTCAAAACTGAACCCCTCAGGTTCTTCATTTTTAGAAATCTGATTGTAAAGTTTTTTAGATACCATCACTTCACCTGACGTTACACTCTCTACCGGTACAACATCACAGTCATCGCTCTTTTCTATATGAACAGAATCTTTTTGCTTTGAAGAAAACCTATCCTCATCTTTTTGAGAAACCCTTACAGTAACAATGTTGACAGGCGCTATCTCTAAAGAAGCTAAGCTGAATTGCCAATCCAAGCTAAGATTGCGCTTTTTAAGCGTATTTATGGCCGCATTAAGATCTTTGTTGCCTAATTTACGATAGGCTTCATACAACATCTTACCATTAGCATGAATTCCAGCGCCTCTGTTTACCAACTCAGTAAATAGCCAAATCTTTATTATTTGCTCAGCTTCTGAATCGTTACTCTTAAAAATCGTTTCTAAAATCTCATCCAGCACTGTTTTATTTTCGACATTTTTAGCTTCGAAGTTAATACCAAGCCTAGTTAGATGATCCAGTACGTCAATAAAAATATTTTTCTTTGTTTTATCCCACTGAACTAGCTCTAGCTTGAGCAGCACAGCTCTTATTAATATCAACAAAGGAGTACCTTCTATACTATCATGATCTGGCTCACAATTAGGGTGTGTGAACAGAAGTTCGGCCATCAATTGCGCACTTTTTTCAGGGTACTGTAACA
>JAKBAL010000473.1 GCA_021809225.1 Pseudomonadota bacterium
AAGAATAATCTTTTTTTCCGTTCCTTTCAAACTGTCTTTGATGTACTGCACTAAATTACCTTTGATTTTGGTAATCGAAGAAGAAATACATTGAAGGAGTTTTCTCTTTTAGCAATCCCGCTTAAAATGATCTGGAATCATGTTTTCTTCAATGAACCTATTCAGAATTAGTTCAGGAGCTGGGGAAAAGGAAGTTAAGTTAATAAAAGATTTGATGGTATCTACATTCTTAGACAAGAATGTTTCTTCAAACGTATACAAGTAGTTCTCTTCATATGCTTGAGCCATAGAATCTGCTTTCATCTCAAGAGAGGCAAAATGATTGAGAGCTCGAATTTCAAAATCTGTGAAAGCTATTGAACTATTCGCCTGATGTATCAACTTGTTGGTGTTTTTTGGACTAGTAATTGCTACAAAGTAGTTAGGAGATTGAGGATTGTCACCAACAGAGTCTTGGGTCTGTGACAAGAATTCTGCTTGAACAGCACTGGAATGAGTGATAGAGCTGGTTGGTTCAGGCGATCTTTGGGCTAAATCTGCAGGAGCAATATGACTTTCAGAATCAGGGCCAGGAAAATCATCAGTGTCCGATGAAGAGGCAAGTGGTTTAGACTGAATCAGAGCTTTTCTTGGGCGCCCTCTACCTCTTTTAGGCAGAGAAGATTGGTCTCCTTTTTTTCCGCGCAATGATGTCATTATGAGTTGGATGAAACGAGTCAAAGTTGGAGATTTAAAGAGACATCAATCGAAACATTTAAAATAAAGTTTTTGGCTGGTGATGAAACGTTGAAGTGTGGTGATTTCTTAAATAAACTTTTATTTACATTTGAAACCTTGTACAAATCATGAATCTTTCAAAATTATCTCGAAATCAAATCGAAATTCAGAAAGATCGATGCAGAAAGGTGTGCAAATTTAATTCCGCTAATGGCAAAAGAAGTATGAGTCAGTTTCAAAGGCATTGGAAGAGTAAATATCATGTAAAAGAGTCTTTGAGCTTGAATTCAGCTTCTTCTGTATCTTTTGGAGCAACTGAAGGACAAATTGGATTCAGAAATGATTCAGAAGAAGTTTTTTATTCAAATGTTTTGCCACAAGTATCAGCAAATTTCACTGAAAGGGAGCTTTTTACTTGGTACAATTTCTATGGAAGACCTATTGGGAGAAAGGCGTGGAGAAAATTGACTCAAATCATTTCAAATCCCAAGTTTGAAGCCAAAGATGTCCCTACTGAATATCAAATTGATTCTCTGAATCTCAAAAATGAAGAAAATTTATTCAAACTGAACACAGTGACTGTTGAGAACAAAAAATTTACTTTTTTGCCAATTGAACAGATGATTGATGGAATGCTTCAGAGCCGAGAATTTCAAACAGAATCGCTCAAATTGATGGAAAATTAGAATCAAGATATTCTCAATCCAACAGATTTGTTGACATATGCTCGATTATTTCTTCTGTTAAATTCAAAAGCATTCGCTCTTCCTTGAATTCTGAAAACTTTAGTAGTTTCTCTTATTGTTTTTTCAGATGATTTTGCTAAGGACAGGCGTGCAAGATGGTGCCCAATGGATGCCGTTTACGTTTTTTTTTGCTAATTTACCCTTAGAAAGTCGCTTCAAACATCAAAATATGCTTGTAATCTCTGCTGTGGATTCTTTAACCTTTGAAACTTCACTTAAAATTTTCACTGAATCGTTAAAAGAGTTCAATGAGAAAGAAAAAACGCACTTTTTTGATCAAGTTGGAAAGAAATATTTATTGAGAGCTGTGGTTCAATGTTTTTCTTGCGACAATCCTCGAGCCATGAGTTTGCTTAATCTTGCTGTTGGCAGTCCTATAAGATTCTGCCGATTCTGCTTCACTAAGAGAAAAAGGTACTACAGAATCAAAGGAGCAAGAACATTACAACATCATAAGCAAATTCTCCAGCAAATCAGAGAATTTCCTCAGCAGCGAACTTTTTTGAGAACAAAATTTGGAATTGTAGACAAACACCAACTCAATTTGGATGAACTTCAGTATTTTCAGGGGTTTTCAGAGTTTCCCTTTGATATTTTACACTCCATTTATTTAGGTCTTGTCAAGCATTGTTTCGAAGTTACATGCAAAATCAAAATGGATGATTCTCAAAGGAAGCTATTCTTGAAATATTATCGTTGTCTTTATACATGCGGAATAGAATACTTGCCAAGAGGAAACATTACAATGTACGTTAAATCACTGGTCGGGAAGGACTTTAAAGCAATAGCGAAAGTCATATTGGCATGCCTACAGTTTCTCAATCTTGATGAAGCGACCTTGGTTGCATGGAAATGGATTTGTTGGATTGTCCATTTTGTGAATCAAAAATCAATCACAAAAGAAGCTCTGGAAGATTTTGATTCAAAAATTGTCAATGCAGTTAGGCTAATTGGAGGAAATTTTGGTGGATCTATAGCTAAGAGTGTCAAGCTTCATCTCTTGCTTCATTTGGGACAAAATATTCGCCGCCATGGAATGCCTCTTGGCTACAGTACTGAGGTATTCGAATCATTCAACAAAAAGATGAGAATCTATGTGTCTCAAACAAATCAA
>JAKBAL010000474.1 GCA_021809225.1 Pseudomonadota bacterium
TACCATGAACGATCCGTCGAGTTGCTTCGGACAGCTTCCAGTTCTCAAGACTCGGGGTCGTGGGATCCGCGATATCATGCATGGCAAGCCTCGTCTCAGGAGAAAGCTGAGCAGCCATAGGATGGATAATATCACTCTGTTGAATTTCCTCGGCAACTTCATCGACAAAAACTTTCCCCAACTCAAAAAATTCTTGCAGACCGATCCCTTCTACAACATCATCCTCGCTTGCTCAAAAGTAAATTAACCCTTATATGTAGAAAGAAAGAAAAGGAGAATTCTGAATGAGTGATCGGTCTAAGAATAGCACCATTTTAGGGGTTGAAAGAAGAAGTCTTGCATATAGTGAGGGTCTTCGTGCCTATATGCTAAGTATTTATAATTATATGGCTTTAGGGCTTGGTTTAACCGGAGGGGTGGCTCTTTTAGTGGTTTCATCGCCCACTTTGCTTCATGCCATTCAACCTTTTATGCTTCTCTTTGTTATTGCGCCTGTCGCCTTGGTCTTATTTTTAAGTTTTAAAATTAACACGATGCAATTTTCAACAGCTCAAGCTGTCTTTTGGCTCTATGCGGCTCTGAATGGCGTTGCGTTTTCTGTGATTTTTTTGCAGTTTACTTATGAAAGTATTGCGCGTGTCTTTTTCATTACGGGGGGCATGTTTGCAGCGATGAGCCTTTACGGATATACGACAAAAAAAGACTTAACCGCCTGGGGATCCTTTCTCTTTATGGGACTTATTGGAATCATTATTGCTTCCCTGGTGAATATTTTTATTGCGAGCAGTATGCTGCAATTTATGGTCTCTGTTGCGGGGGTCATTATTTTTACCGGGCTTACAGCTTATGATACCCAAACCATAAAGGAGGAATACGTAGAAGGCAGTTCTACAGAAATTGCTGGCAAGCGAGCTATTTTTGGCGCTCTTCGCCTCTATTTGGACTTTATCAACCTATTTTTGATAATGTTGCGCTTGTTTGGCGATCGTCGATAAAATACGTAAAAAAGCCCCCTTCCGGGGGTTTTTTTTGTGCAGCGTTTGCTCGAAGGTAAGAAACGTTCGGGGGTTTATACCAATTCCGTTATCTAAATTACGTTTTTAGATTGATGCGCTTCGCTCGCAAATTTGTGAGATCAACTCATAAAATACAGCTGTGTTCACCCCCGCCTTTGCGCACTAGTCGGTTATATGAGAAAAAATTACGTAATTTTTCTAGTTTTGTTAAGAAATTTTTAAGATTTTAAAAATAAAGTACGTTTAAACATTAGGAAAAGATAGGACAAAAAAATCACCCTATAAAATAAAAATTGAATGGCTTAGTTATTTTTAAGCTTTGCAAGTTATAAAAAAATGTCTGTAGAGTGAGGAATCCCTTAATTAGGGAGTATTTCTTTGCACTTGTGTGCCTTTGTAACAATTCGTCATAATCAGTGATTTGCTTCTCTCGCAACGCTAAGTTACCCTTTACACTAAGAAAATATAGATAAAGGATAGTGATCGGTGACGAGCCTTCATTCTGTTACTGCTGAAAATAAGTCTCCTCAGATTTGCGCTCTCATTCCTAGTATGGAGTTGTGCATTCAACATCATCAAAAAACAATTGCAAATGTTGTTTGCTGTCATGGAACTGGGGTACATTCGGGAGCTCCCGTTGAAGTTATATTGCATCCAGCTGTTTCAGGGAGTGGCATTACTTTTATTCGAACAGATTTAGGCGGAACTGAAGTTAAAGCTTATTGGAAAACAGTTGTAGATGCACGTCAGTGTACAACAATAGGCAATGGTCAGGGCGTTACTATTTCAACTATTGAACACTTGATGGCTGCTCTTGCAGCAAGCAGTATTGATAACATTCGTATTGAAATTAATGGACCAGAACTGCCTATTATGGATGGGAGTGCTCAACCTTTTGTAGCTTTAATTGAACAAGCGGGTGTGAGAGAACAACGGGCTCCTCGACGCGGAATTCGAATTTTGAAAACCATTACAGTTGAAGAAGGCGATCGAAAAGTGACCCTTTCTCCTTCTCCTTATTATGAGATTGAAGTTGATTTTGATTTTGCAGGACGACTCCGACAAGCTCCTCAAAACTTTATTTTTCGTCCGTTAGAAGAAGACTTTGCCGAGGAGATTGCGTCTGCTCGTACTTTTGGACTTTTAGAGGATGCAGAAAAAATTTGGGCAATGGGGCTGGCCAAAGGTGCTTCTCTTGAGAATACGCTTGTTTATGATGGTGTAAATGTCATGAATGAAGAGGGTTTACGTTATGAAGATGAATGTGTTCGCCATAAGGTGCTAGATGTTCTGGGTGATCTGCATTTGGCGGGAGGGCTTATTTTAGGTAGATTCCATGGCGTTCGTACGGGCCATAGCCTTCATCACAAGCTTCTTTCCGCTCTTTTTTCTGATTCAACAGCGTATGCTATTGAATCATTATAGAGCTTCGTCCTCTGCTGGGAGGGAGCGAACGTACGATTTTCTTCCTAACCCAGGGGTCTGTCAAAAGGTATTATCTTGGTCTCAATTGTATACAAAATGAGAATAAGCGCTGCTGAGAAGCGCTTCCAGTAG
>JAKBAL010000475.1 GCA_021809225.1 Pseudomonadota bacterium
TCAGGTTTCAGAAAGCGTTTCTGATCTCTGTCACACTTTTTTGCAAGCACATGGCTTTAATTATTTTCAATATTTAAGGTGCTATTTCAACGGATCGACAACTCTTCTGACAAATGACACGCGCCTTCTTGAGTATTTCATAGAATTGGACTTTCCCATTTTTTCGTCTTTCCGTGAAGATCACCACCAAAAGCCTTCTTATTGGTTTTTGTGGGAGGAAGAGCTTCCTTGGCTTCCTGTTAAAATTGCACGTGAAAGAGTAGGTCTTTATTAGAGTGTTACGTTTGTCAGTCGTTTGCAATAGTCCCATATCCTGCCGAACAGGCATGGACTCTTATGATGGTTGAATCCATCATATAAGCTTTTCTATCGACACCATTGTGACTTGCTTCAAAGAGAAATTGTCAAATTCCTTTCTCGCTCCAGCGTTTAAAGCGTTTGTGTATGCTTCTCCAAGCCCCATAATCTTGAGAAAGAAGTCGCCATTGACATCCGGAGCGGGCCATATACCATACCTCTTCTATAAACTGTCGTAATTTAGCCTCTTTTCTTATTTTTAAAATTGCAAAAATATGTTTCCATTCTTGTTCTTTAAAATAACCCGAACTGTGTTTAAGGACGAAGAGTAATAAATTGAGCTAAGGAAGGCTTATCGTTTCGCATTTGGTAATGGATAAGTCCCGCAAAGAAATGAACAAAGGCATTAAAACAAGAGCGATGTCGATGATGGATTAACGTATTAAGGGGTTTCATCGAAGAAAAGATTGTTTCAACAAAAGCTCTTCGCATAAGCATAAGCTTATCCGACATTTCCATTAAAATATTTTTCATGTTTTTCTTAATTTTGTTAATTAAAGTAACGCTATTTTCAAAAAGCTTTTGAAAAAGTTTTTTTCAAAGATATCCTTTATCACCGATTAATTTTGCCGTAATACCGTTAACCATATCCGGAACAGGGTTTCTATCATTGACATTTCCCTTTGTAATGCTAAGCCGAATAATTTCACCATTTGTATTAAAAATCATGTGAAGCTTCAGACCAAAAAACCAGCCTGTTGATGTTTTTTCTTTAGCTGCCAGCTCCTTAAAAACTTTATGCCTTTTTTCTCTTAGATTGTGGCAAACCGCCATAGGGGTGGAGTCTATAAAAAGATATTCTGTAATTTCTCCTTCCAAGCTTTTAAAGAGACAGACGAGAGCCAGAAAGGCCCGTTTCATAAGCTTGATAAATCGATCATAGTGAGCTAGGTCAGGAAACAAATCTCTATGGTGCTCTAAAAGATCTCAGTAAAAATACTTAAAGCACACCATGCCAGAGGAGTGATACGCAATTAAAATTGTGACCGTTTCCGATAAATTTAAACGACAAGGTCTATTTCTACGGAAGGTTCCATCACTCGGAAGCTGTTTTTTATACCAAGGTTCAAACCCTTTACAAAAATCATTGATTCGGCAATACAAAGTGTCATAATCTATTTTCATGAGGTATTTTCCTTTCTTTGCTTAGAAAAGTTGAAAATGCCTCTTTTATTTTGATGTGTTAATACTTCCTTAAACACAGTTCGGGTTAATATAATATTCCATCTTGGTAGTATCCTTTTGTTTTTCCTAGAAACTTGGATACTACCATCTTTTTATTTTTTTAAGAAATGTCCACACTGCCTAGATTTTATGGAGCTCTTCTTTCTTTAGGGAAAATTTTTTATAAAAATACATGCTGTGTTTAAGCATGAAAAGCGAGAAACTAATCCAAAGAAAATTTATCTGTAGCGTTTCTTAAAATGAAAAGTAAGCCCTACCGAATGGATATTGAATTTTGTTGAATATATTCTTATATTAAGTTTATTCCATGCGGGAGTGATAATTTTATTGAGGAAATTTAGGATTATGAACAGTAAATTTTTCTTAAAATTAATAAGCTTAATACTTTTTTTATTTTTGAATGCTTCCTTTCTTTGCGCAATGGGGCCTTCTGAAGTTTCCAGAGAGAAAGCCACAAGAAGAGCACTTTCTTCCGTACTAACTTTCGAAAGCTGGGGTGAAGTCGCAACATATGAAGAGAGAATGACAAAAATAAGGGAGCATATCCTTCCTAAAAAGAACCAAGCTGTTATAGCAAAAATTTCTGAAGAGTTTCCTCTTCCTCTTCAATTAAAGGTGGGAAGTCTACATGTTCAATTTAGTGAGATAACATCTTTTGAAAGGTGGGTTTTACAAAATGCGAGTATTCCAGATCCTTTAAATTTTTTACCTTCTTCAAAATCAAGGGTTGCATATCATCCATCGGATCCCATGCCTAAAGAAGAAGAGATTCTTATAAATTTTGTTTTTTCTTATTGCCACACACGCACAGAGATTTATACGGCCCTTTCCAATTATGGAGAAGTTCAAAGATCAACAAACTACTTTTTTTATCATAGATTTGAAAGTGAGAATGAAGAGTTTCAGGAAAGACTAAACTTAAGAACCAGATTTCTAGCACTTTTAGCCGTATCGTGCGAACGCGTTGAGGTAGAAAATTTATATTTTTCTCTTCAAATGCTGCATCGTATTTCAAGTCTTCCTTG
>JAKBAL010000476.1 GCA_021809225.1 Pseudomonadota bacterium
ACACCAATTGTATTAAAAAAAAACTTACCTAATAGCTGGCTAACCGTTTAAAATACAATCGGAAGGACAGTTTTTTTTATTTGCGAGGTTTATAGTAAAAGCTATTCGGGGAAGAAAGGATGATGTACGATCCCAGCAAATTACGTACGGGGACGGGGGTAAAATTACACGTAGAAAATCAGGTTATTTCTTGACCCTCTGCTGTTTTTAGATTAAGGACACAACGAGTATTTAGAAGGGTTCATGAAAATTGATGACAGCAGAATTTCCCCAATGCCGCCTTCGACGTAATCGACAAGATTCCTGGTGTCGAGATTTAGTTGCGGAAACGCAGCTTTCTGTTAAGGATCTGATCCTACCTCTTTTTATTCGAGAGAAAACCACTCCCCGAGATATTTCAGCAATGCCGGGTATTTATCGGTACGCTTTGGATGAATTGATCCCTCTCTGTCAAATTGTTTGCGATTTAGGAATACGAGCCATTATTTTATTTCCTTACACAGACAATACTCTTAAATGTGATGAAGGAAAAGAATCCTGGAATCCCAACAATCTGACGTGTCAGGCGGTACGCCTTTTGAAAAAAGCCTTTCCTGAATTAGGTGTAATGGTTGACGTGGCTCTTGATCCTTATACGTCTCATGGTCATGATGGTGTTTTGCGCAATGGGTACGTTGATAATGATGACACGCTTGAGGCTTTGAACAAGATGTCTCTTGTTTTGGCTCACGCTGGTGTTGATGTGGTTGCGCCATCAGATATGATGGATGGACGCATTGGGGTTATTCGTCAGGCCTTAGATAAAGACGGCTTCAAAAATACCCGTATTTTAGCCTATTCTGCCAAGTATGCCTCTGCTTTTTATGGCCCTTTCCGAGAAGCTCTCGGGTCTCTTTCGGCCCTAGGAAAAGCAGACAAACGAACCTATCAAATGGATCCTGCCAATTCTCGTGAAGCCTTACGAGAAGGGGCACAAGATGTTCTTGAAGGGGCAGATATGTTAATGGTAAAGCCTGCGCTTCCCTATTTGGACATTCTTTATCGACTTAAAGAAGCTTTTTCTCTGCCGCTTTTTGCATATCAGGTGAGTGGGGAGTATAGTATGCTGAAAGCTGCAGCTGAAAAAGGTTGGATTAACTATGAAAGCGCATTTATGGAAAGCTTAATTGCCATCAAAAGAGCGGGAGCTTCTGGTATTTTGACTTATGGGGCTCTTGAAGCGGCTCGGCTATTGCGCGATTGAATGCTTTTACAATGTAAGAACCGTGAATGAGCTTATAGAATCTCAGTCATAAGATAGTTCTCTTTCTCTGGTCTTAAAATTTGCTCACGTAGCCTCGTATATAAGGCGAATATTCTCTTAAAAGCCTAGAAGATTTTCATAGGCTTTTAAGAGCTAGTTATTGGGAGCAATCTTCAAACCAGACTGTAAATTTTTTCCTTTAGATGCAGACGTTTTATCTTAAGGTCAAAAAGAAGGATAGAATCAGGAAGTGGGCGTGAAAGCTCATCCTGAATTAAGGTATTGAGATATGCATATTTACGCTTAAGAGATGCAAGATAACGGGAAACGGCCATTAACGCCTCCTTTTGTTAAGAAAAACCTATCTCACATAGGTTAATTTTAGACTAACTTAAAATTAAGAAATGTCAATTCTTTTGCATTATCGAAATCACGCAAGAATCTATATTGATCTAAGATCACGAAGCTTTAGACGTTGATTTAAGACATTAAATTTTTGTATGCGTTAGGAAGTAGCATTTCTCAAAACAGAGCAAGAGCGTTTAAATTCCACTAATCGCAAAAAGGCTGTTAAGAAAACAAGAAAAGAAAATAGAATAGCGAGGAAGTGAAAAAAATCTGGGCAAAGAATCATAGCCCCAAAAAAAACGAAGGCTTCTGGTCGCTCTATAAAACCTGGACTATAATGAAAACTCTTATGAGAGGTATTTTCTGAAAAAATACCAACAACAAGGAAGGAGGTTACGCAAATCAGGACACTCCCTAACATAATAAAGCAACTTAAAGAGCGGCTGTCAGGGTCTACAAGAAAAAGACTTAAAAGAATAGCAAACTCAACAATTCTATCCCCAACAATATCTACAACCGTTCCCAAAGGAGAGCTCTTTTGATAAAGACGAGCTACTGTTCCATCAAGGGTATCAAATAGTCCGGAAAAAATGAGGAGGCCAAAAGCTAAAGCGTCTTGATCATAAAGCAGAGTCGGAACAATGCCAATACCCGTCAGTATGCTTAAGAGAGTCACTCCATTGGGAGAAAAAAATTTTCCCAAAAAAAGAGCCATCGGGTTTCCCAACATTTTTTGGTAAAAGGGTCTGAAATAAGCTTCGATCATGGGATGACTTTCAAAAGAAATTTTACTATTTTTTTGGTAAGAGGGGAAAAAAGAAGAGGGGTGTAAAATGAGCTTGCTACTTTTTTATTGATTTCTGAAAGAGTAGGGTAGGGGACAATAAGATCAGCAAGAGCTCTAATCTTAAGTTTCTTCTCAATTAAGAGCCCCCAAGGGAGAATTAATTCTCCTGCATTTGCCCCTATGATGGA
>JAKBAL010000477.1 GCA_021809225.1 Pseudomonadota bacterium
GATGGCTTTGGCAGAAGAAATGCTAAGATCTACGTACGGACCTGAACTCTGTAATCATCGAACGTACGTTCTTGTGGGAGATGGATGCCTCATGGAAGGGATTTCGGAAGAAGCTATTTCTTTCGCAGGGCATTTAAATCTATCCAAGTTAACAGTTTTATTTGATGATAATCATATTTCTATTGATGGATCAACGGATCTTTCAACATCGACTGATATGCTGAAGCGATTTGAAGCTTCAAATTGGTTTGTTCAACACATTAATGGACACGATCCTTTGGAAATTGAATCTGCTCTTCAGCGTGTTCAAACGAGCTCCCAACCTTCCTTAATTGCCTGTCGTACAAAAATTGCTTATGGAGCCCCAACAAAAGAAGGAACATCGAAAGCGCATGGATCTCCTTTAGGAGAGACGGAGATTCAAAAAACTCGCGATAACCTTCAGTGGCCTTATGCACCCTTTGAAATTCCGGATTCTATTTTAAATCTTTGGCGTGCCAATGGTGTAAGATCACAAGACATTTATGACACTTGGACAGAGCGTACCAAAGATACCTCCTCGCACTCTAAGGCTTTTATGGAACACTTAAATCTCACCTTTCCTGTGCAATGGGAAGAGACATTAAGCCCTGTTGTTCAAACTTTTTTAAAAGATCGTCCTTCTCTTGCGACGCGTCAATGCTCTCAAAAAATCCTTGATGTTCTGGTTCCTGAACTTCCTGAATTGATTGGCGGATCAGCTGATTTAACTGAATCCAATAATACCAAAGCCAAAGAGTGTTCAGAAATCTCACCCAATTCTTTTAAAGGTCATTATATTCATTATGGAATCCGCGAACATGCCATGGGAGCCATCATGAATGGCCTTGCGTTACATGGTGGATTCATTCCTTACGGCGGAACCTTTCTCGTCTTTAGTGACTATTTAAGGCCCGCTTTAAGACTTTCTGCCTTAATGAAAAGCCATGTTATTTATGTATTAACACATGATTCTATTGGTCTTGGTGAGGATGGCCCAACCCATCAACCCATTGAGCATCTGGCCTCTTTGCGGATGATTCCGAACCTTTATGTATTCCGGCCTGCCGATGGCATTGAGACAGCAGAGTGTTGGATTGCTATGCTTACCTACAAAGGACCTTCGGTCATTGCTTTAAGCCGACAAAGCCTTCCTACGCTTCGCACGGATACATCTTGGTCTCCTACACATAATCTATCCTCTAAAGGAGGATATATTCTTAAAGAAACCTCCCTCCCACAACGGGATGTCACGCTCATTGCAACGGGCTCTGAAGTATCTTTAGCGTTAGAGGCTCAAGTCATCCTTGAACGTCTTTCCATTGGGACAGCTGTTGTCTCTATGCCGTGTTGTACTCTTTTTGATATTCAATCTCAAGAGTATCAAAACACGGTTCTTCTTCCTTCTTCTGTAAAATTTTCCATTGAAGCTGGCCGCCCAGAGGGATGGTCAAAATATACTGGGAATTTCAATCATCATATTGGAATGGTAACGTTTGGAGAATCCGGAAAAGCCTCTGATCTTTTTAATCATTTTGGTCTCACAAAAGAAGCCATTGTCAATCACGTTCAAAAAACTCTCCGCGTTGAAAATTAAAAAAGGAGCTTTTAAAAATGTCATATCGTATTGCCATTAATGGATTCGGCCGTATAGGGCGCATGATTCTTAGGGCTTTTTTAGAAAGCCGTTTGCGTAACCCTCTTGCTTATGAAGCGTTAGAGTTCGTGGCCATTAATGATCTTGGCAATACGCAAACAAACGCCCATTTATTTCACTATGATTCGGTTCATGGGCCTTTTCAAGGATCGGTTGATGCCGATGAGACGCACCTGATCATTGAGGGCTATCCTATTAAAACACTGGCGATTGCAGATCCATCTCAACTTCCTTGGAAAGAGCTTTCGATTGACATTGTTTTTGAATGCTCAGGGCGTTTTACAGAACGCGCAAAGGCGGAAGCTCACCTGAAAGCTGGCGCTCAAAAAGTCCTCATTTCAGCGCCTGCCGAAGGTGCTGATTTAACAGTTGTCTATGGCGTCAATCAAAATAAAATTAAACCAACGGATAAAATTGTTTCAAATGCCTCGTGCACAACGAATTGCCTTGCTCCTGTAGCCTCTGTTTTGCATCAGTCCATTGGCATTGAAAAAGGGTATATGACAACAATCCATGCTTATACAGGTGATCAATCTCTTGTGGATCAGATCCATAAGGATCTAAGACGCGCACGTGCCGCAGCGCTTTCAATCATTCCATCAACAACTGGCGCTGCTCGTGCTGTTGGACTTGTCCTTCCTGAACTTAAAGGCAAGCTTGACGGAACAGCGCTTCGGGTGCCTGTCCCAAATGTCTCTTTAATTGATTTGACCTTCATTGCAACGCGTCCCACAGAGGCTTCTGAAATCAACACACTCATGATGCAAGCTTCTCAAAATACGCTGAAAGGCATTCTTGATGTGAGTAAGGTTCCTCTTGTCTCCTCTGATTTTAATCATACATCAGCGAGTGCCATCTTTGATACCACAGAAACGTCTGTTCTTGATGGAA
>JAKBAL010000478.1 GCA_021809225.1 Pseudomonadota bacterium
TCTTATTGGTATTTTTTGATGCTTTTTGATAAAGCTGTGTACAATAAGGATTTCATGGTTTTCAATCGTACAATAAAAAACTCTGCTGATTACTTCTTGTCCCTTAAGACGTACTCTAATAAATGATTCTCCATGAAATACCCATGCAGAAAATATAACATATATGTTATAAAATATAAATAGAGAAAAATTAAGATTTAAGATAACAGCGCTGCAAAAATTGTGCTGTATATATAAAAATAGAGATTTTTCAGATATTCTGAGGATGTTGTTTTAGATCAATTCACCAAAAAAACATCCATTAACTTTATCCTTCCAAAATCTGTCTTTAATATTCTCATAAATAACAATAAAACCTAAAAATAACACAAGAATACGTAGCAGCTAATAGATCTGCGGCATAAGTCATTAATACCATTGTGTACTAATGGGAGTGGATTTTGATTTACATATGATGGTAATTTATTTTATTTTTATGTAGGTGGTTTAATAATTTATTAGGGTTTTTTATGAAAAAGTTTCTTTTATCAGTTGCATGTTTATCTGTTATTTCATCTGTTGTATCTGCAGGACGATTTGATAGGGTTTTATTATTAGTAGGAGAAAGATTTTCTGAGATGACAAAGAGGAGCATGAGCACTGTAGTACGATCGACTCCAGGATTTAGACCAGAAAAACAACCAAGTTTTTCTATGAAAGAAATAAACATGCCAACACGCGTAAGGTTTTTAGATGAAGGGCATGAGTTATATGTTCCATTAGATAAAGAATTATTGAAAGAGCGGAACTTAAGAATTCCTCATACAACACGAGAGAACTATAATGTTCATGTTGAGTTAAAAAAAAAGTAAATGGTAACTTGCAAAAACAAGAAGGTGAATTTAATCATTCAGTAGTAAGTAACCCATATGCAACTCCCCTCATTTCTTCTTTTTTAGATAAAAGGAATCGTGTTCGTAGCCACATTCAAGTTTGAAGTGCAACACGCCGTAAATTTTGGTTAAAGGCCTCGAGAGGAGTAAACCAGCCGAGGGATTTACGAGGGGTAGTATTGTAATTTAAAATTGTTTCATTAAAATCCTCCTGAGATAATTTATGGATATTTGTTTTTCTTGGAAGATCACGTCTAAGGCGGCCGTTTGTATTTTCGATGCCTCCTTTTTGCCAAGAAGCATAAGGATCACAAAAGAAAGACTTGAGCCCGAGGTCATTGGCCCAAAGCTCATGAGAAGCAAACTCTCCTCCATTATCCAAAGTTAAAGTTTTTCGGGATTTTGAAGGAAGTCCTTGCATCAAATCAATGACACGTTTCGCAGTTTGAACAGCCTTTTTTGTGTCTAAGGGAGAGCTCAATGTAAACATGGTTTTTCTTTCTCTCAAGACCAAAGAATGCTGAGAGTTTTTACAAAAGCTCATAAGATCTCCCTCCCAATGACCAAAGAATCTACGATTCTCAACGTTTTTAGGCCTTTCATGAATGGATATTCTATTGGGAATACGGCATGCACTTGCTCCCTTACTTTTACGTAACCCTCGCTTAGCTTTGTGTCTCGGAAGAAATTTCCAGAGCTTGTCCTTTTTTTGAGAGGGCCGATAGATCCAAGCATAGATGCTCTCATGGCTGATAGATTGAAGCCGAGTTTGCCTGTATTTAAGCCATCCTGCAATTTGCTCAGGGGTCCAATAATGACAACAAAGTTTGGTGATCACAAAATCCTTCAGCTTATCATTTCGATCTAAACGGCATTCTTTTTGCCGACGCTTTGATGATAATCTTTCAGCTGTATCCGGCCAATAAAAACCAGGAGGAGCTTCGTTGCGCTTGAGCTCTCTCCAGACTGTTGATCGGCTACGCTTAAGTATTGAAGCAATTTGGGCTACCTTATGGCCCAATTGCTTCAACTCATACAATTTTGTTCTTTCTTCATAATTAAGATGCTTGTATCTTCCCATTTGTGACACCTTTTTTTGTTTGTCCAATCAACAAACATTCTAAGGTGTTGCACTTCATTTTAGAACAGGGGCGACGCTATGTCTTTATTCGGTCTTCATGAATATAAATTTTTTAAAACCTGCGCTTTATTATTGCATGTGAGGCGGTCAATCGTTGCTGCTTTATGCATTGTTTCAAGTATTGGATTTATGATGCTTTATTCTGCGGCCAATGGTCATTGGATGCCATGGGCGCTTCCTCAAATAATCAGATTTGGAGCAGGATTCATATTAATGATTTTGATTGCCTGTGTGGATTTAAGGGTATGGAGACATATTGCTTATCCCTTGTATGCGGTATCTTTTTTGTTGCTTGTTTCCGTTGAAGTCGTGGGGGCTATTGGCATGGGAGCTCAACGATGGATTAGTTTGGGACATTTAAATCTTAATCGCTCAGCCATAATGCATCTAGAACACATCCTAGCTCGTGCACGTGATCTCAGCAGATTTAAAACCGAAGAAATTCAAAAAAAACCTAGGCTTCTTATCCCTGCGGTGATTATGATCTTACTCCCTATGGCTCCAGTATTAAAACAGCCTGATTTAGGCACAGCTGTTTTATTGGGGATGAT
>JAKBAL010000479.1 GCA_021809225.1 Pseudomonadota bacterium
TTTTTGTGAGGCCCCTTGGATCTATCTTTTTCGGGTCTTTAGGAGATCGATATGGGAGAAAAAAAGCCTTAAGCTATTCTATTATTTTCATGGGAATATTTACCTTTCTGATCGGGTGTCTCCCTGTTTATGAAGACGTGGGATATATAGCCCCTCTTTTTCTTTTATGCTGTCGCCTTGGACAAGGGTTTTGCCTGGGGGGAGAGAATAATGGTTCCTCTATCTTTCTCTTAGAGCATCTTAAAGCACGGAAGGGATATGCAGGAGCCCTGATTTTGACAGGGGGAGCAGTTGGAACTCTCTTAGCGACTTTCTTTTCTGGTATTACTCAATTACCTTTTATGCCCGAATGGGCTTGGCGTGTTCCCTTCCTTTTTGGGATTTTCATCGGCCTTTTAGGAACCTACATTAGACGTTCTCTTGAAGAAACACCCGAGTTTATCCTAACAAAGGAAAAAAAGGAAAGAATGTCTCCTCTCTTTTTTGTTTTAAAAAAGTATACGAAACCCTTTTTATGCACCATTGGAATTGGCGGTGTAAATGGTGTCCTGGCTTATACGCTGGTTGTGTATATCAATGTGTACCTCTCAACAATTGTTAAATATCCTCTGACAAATGCACTCTTCTTTTCTTGCGTTGGGATTGCTATTTTTGGATTTTTTTCTCCTCTTATTGGCCATATTGCCGATAAAATTGGAAAACGAAAAGTGATGACTTCGTCCTGTATTATAACCTTCTTTTTTTCACCTTTCATTTTTTATCTCTTACAGCAACAGAGTATTCCCTCCATTGTCATAGCTATGATCATGTCTGCGGTGATGATGAGTACCTTTAATTCTCCAACCAACGCTCTCCTGCAAAGCCTCTTTCCAACAAAAGTTCGATATACAGGGATTGCGGTAGGTTATGCGATTGGAATTGCGCTTTTTGGAGGAACCCAACCCTTTGTTTGTACCTATCTCATTGATATAACACAAAATAAATTTGCACCCGCAGCCTATCTTATGTTTGCAGCATGTATTGGAAGTCTTTCCTTACTCTTTTCTAGAAAGACAGAAGAAGAGTCTCTGGGCTTTTCACAGATGATGCCTGAATATTCCCTTCCGTCTAAACTTAGATCAGAAGGAATGCCATCCCTCGAGAAAAAAGCGGTTTCTCTAATTTGAAACCCAAATTTTGAAACCAAACGATTTAATTCATAGATGCAAAAAACAATATTTTTTTTAGGAAGAAGATGAGCTCTATGAGGAACATATTTTGCAATGTCATCAATGTATCCTGGCCATTCCTCAACGGACCTTTTCTGTTCGTAGATAGGGATAAAGGCAGAAAGTACTCGCTGATAGGGACTGCTTGTTGTCATAAAAAGTCGTCCGCCTTGTTTGAGGCATATAAAAATTTCTCTAAGAGCTTTTTCTATTGCCTGAGGAGAAAGAAAGTGGAGAACCATAGAGAAATTAATTCCATCAAAGGTATTTTCTGGAAAAACAATCTCACCTGGAAAATGCCCTTTCATAAGAGTTAAAAGAGAAAGCTGTTTTTCTGGTAACTTTTCCTTAAGAATAGTTAAATGTTTTTCTTCAAGATCACAGGCAATTACTTGGCACCCCTTGTTTAAAACAGGGAGAGTTGCCACTCCAAATCCACAACCTATATCTAAAAAAAGTCCAGATTTGTTATTTCCGCAGTGCTCTACAAAGGCCATTTGAATTTCATCGAGCGTAGGAGACATATACCCCATACAATTTAAGGTGGGAATATAGGGAGAAGAGGAGGGTATCTTTCCTTCAACGGTCATAATTAAAATCTATGCTTAATCCTATTTTACATGTTAGTATAAAAAAACAAGCAGTTAAGAGGAGCTCTTATTATGCTTAATAGACTATCATCTAATGCTGTTCCTTGGGAACTCCAAATTAAGCTCGATTTATTTTTTAATGATCTAAAGGCGGTTGGTGTTTCTTATATTGGACACGGCGTAGTGAGTGACCAGGGTAATCATACCGGCTATTTTAGTAATGAGAAATGGGGACAAGTTTATGTCCAAAATAAATATTTTTTTGTTGAACCCATTCTTGAGAATTATGAAAAAAAGCAAATGGACTTAATTTCGTGGGGGACATTAAAAGACGCCCACTCTATCTCTCATACAAGAAATGAATTTACAAAAATCGTTTCTGGTATGACACTTTGTAAAAAAGTGGACGAATTTAATACATTTTTTAACATTGGATTTAATAAGGATATAGATCTTATTGAATTTTCCTTCTTCAAAAGAGATCTTTTGCTCGCATATTTTCAGATTTTTAATAACAATCACTTGTTATGGAGAAAAAGAAAAGGGTATTGACCATCTGCAAAAGTCAGCGTAGCCGCCTCCCCACTTCGGCACTTATGAAAGGTAAGTTAGTTAGAAAGTGAGAGAGAGGCTTGCCGGAAGGATCTAATTCATTTTTTAATATTTCTAAAAAATACTTAATATCTGCCTCTGTCAATTCATTACTCATGCCAATTCCGGTTTTAAAAGGCATGTCCTTCCATCTCGTTGAAAAGACCATTTTT
>JAKBAL010000480.1 GCA_021809225.1 Pseudomonadota bacterium
ATCACTAAGTTCTTCAAGAGATTTATTAATGTTTTGCATCGCAAGGATACTTTTAAAATTATTAGTTAATATATCTTCTGATTTTTTCTGAATTGATACGAGAGTAAAAATAAAAAAACCAGTAATTAAGGAAATAATAATGGCCGTGGGGAGCTGTGCGAAAAGAATTTGCGATTTCATTCTCATGAGAGGCCTTTGTCTTCTTTGCTTTTATGATAATTCATGATGTAGAGATCAAAATTTTTTGAGAGCCTTAAAAGAAAATGTAAAGTATCAAACCCAAGCGTTTCCCTTAGCCAGCCTTCTTCAACGCGCCCAATAATGATTTGGGAAATGCTTTCCTTTTCGGCAAAATCAAGCCAAGCTTTAATACGATTTTGAGTTTTAAGATGCACAATGTGGGCACCCAAGTCCTTAGCAAATTGGATATCTGCAAAGAGGTATCGTTGCTTTTCCAGATCAATTTTTTCTGGCTCATCTTCGGGAGTTTCTGCATAAACCACAAACCATTCTTTGTTGAGCCGCCCTGCCAGCCGTGCTGCTTTTTTAAAGAGGGTTCTTTGACTCCATCTCTGTGGTAAGAAACAGACCATTATCTGATGATTAGCAAAGAGAGCTTCCTTTAATGTCAAAACCTTTTTGGGGTGATGTTGAGTAGAAGCATGTTCAATCGCTTCGGCAACTTCACGTAAAGCCATTTCCCTTAGCTTTGACAGGTTCTCTGCTTTAAAAAAATTTTTTAAAGCAAGAGATACTTTTTCTCCGCTGTAAATTTGGCCTGATTGTAACCTTTCCAAGAGGTCTTCGACGCCAAGATCGACATTTATGACTTGATCAGCATGCTTGAGAAAACTATCTGGAATCGTTTCGTAAACGGTCACATTTGTAAATTTTTTAATGATGTCACTTAAACTTTCTAGGTGCTGAATATTAAAGGCACAGATAACGTTAATTCCTGCTCTCAAAAGGTCCATAATGTCCTGATAGCGTTTTGAATTTCGACAGAGGGGGGTATTTGTATGGGCAACCTCATCAACAATTGCAATTTGAGGTTTACGTTTTAAAACAGTCTCTAAATCCATTTCTTCAAGGTTAATTCCTTTATATTCGTAATTTTTCCTTGGAATGATTTCTAACCCTTTGAGAAGGGTTTCGAGTTTTTTGCGCCCATGGGTTTCTATATATGCAAGAACGATGTCTGCACCTTGTGATTCCAAAGCATGAGCTTCTTCAAGCATTCGGTAAGTTTTCCCAACTCCCGCAGCAGGGCCTGTATAAATTTTTAATTTTCCACGGTTTGCTTTTTGAAGAAAGGTAAAGAAATCTTCTTGTTCTAAAAATGACATTTTCATAAAGTATCCGCAGGGGTGCCAAAAAATTGATCAAGAACAAGATTTAATTTAAGAACATTAACACGCGCTTCTCCCAAGAGGTTAAATTGGGGTGGTTCAGTAAGTTCGTCAATGAGGGCTACGATTCGGTTTAATGAAATGGCTCGTTTGGCGGCGATTCTTGGGGCTTGCCAATAGGCTGCTTGTGGTGAAATATGTGGATCAAGACCACTCCCAGAAGCCGTTACTAAATCAATTGGAATGAGTTCAGAATTGTTCTTTTGAATCTCTTCAATTTTTCCGTGAATTCTTTTTAATAAGTCTTTAGATGTTGGGGCGAAATTTGATCCTCCAGAAGCCATTCCATCATATCCTTTTCCGGCTGCTGATGGGCGCGGAAAAAAATAAGCGTGTTTCTTGAAATTCTGTCCAATAAGCTCAGATCCAATTATTTTATTTTGTTCATTAAAGATAAGGCTGCCGTTCGCCCGCCTGTGAAATAAGAGTTTGGAAAATTCGGTGACCAAAAAGGGGTACAAGAGGCCTGTTAAAAGCAAGGTCAGTAAGGAAACCTTAAGGGCAATGATAATTTCTTTTTTCATCTATATCAAGCCTATGTAAACGAGAAACATGTCAATGAGTTTAATTCCTATAAAGGGGACGAGAATTCCTCCAACCCCATAAATAAGAAGGGAACGTGCCAAAAGGCCTTTTGCTACAAGAGGACGGTATTTGATTCCCTTTAAAGCGGGAGGGATTAAGGCTACAATAATAAGAGCGTTAAAAATGACAGCTGAAAGAACGGCAATATGAGGGGAAGAGAGGCTCATAATATTTAAGACGCCGAGTTCGGGGAGACTCAGTATAAAAATTGAAGGGATAATCGCGAAATACTTTGCGACATCATTTGCAATAGAAAATGTTGTGAGACACCCTCTCGTCATTAAAAGTTGTTTCCCGATTTCAATGACTTCTAATATTTTCGTTGGATTGCTATCTAAGTCTACCATGTTAGCTGCTTCTTTAGCAGCCTGCGTGCCTGAGTTCATGGCTATCCCTAAATCAGCTTGAGCAAGGGCTGGAGCATCATTTGTACCATCGCCTGTCATGGCGACAAGGTATCCTTTGGCCTGCTCTTGCTTGATAAGATTCAACTTTTTTTCAGGTGTGGCTTCCGCAAGAAAGGTATCTACTCCAACTTCTTTTGCAATTGTTCGAGCTGTAAAGGGAT
>JAKBAL010000481.1 GCA_021809225.1 Pseudomonadota bacterium
TGCTTATGGATTACTTAATGATCAAGATATAGCTATGGTGGTAACTAAAGTTATGGATGATATTCAAGCGGGTCGCATTAAAAACGAAGCCTTTGCAAGAGAAGAAGCTCTTAAGCAGGTAGCTTTAAAAAAACAAATCAATCAATATATAATCAGAAATCAAGACCCTATGTATGATTATACAAAACTTCATCAATATGAAATAGAGAATGTCATTCAGCAAGCTTTTCTGCTTATAACTCAAGGAGAATATTTTGAAACCGCGCTAAGTAGGGTGATTTGTTTGCGACGTATTATGCGTGAATATAACGTAGAAGAAGAAGAAGCTAAAAAAATTGGAAAGTTTCTTGGTACGAGTCAAAACTATATCCCCCGGGAAAAAGCAAAAAGACTTTACGATTTAATTCAAGACATGGGACGTTCTGGTAACAGAGGAACAAGTGAGCAAATTGCAAGAAACATATTATACACATTGGATGCAAGTCAGGATAATTGTGAACTACTTTCTGGGGAAAACTTTAGAGAAGAAGCTCGACGTATTATCGATCACATCCATGTTCAATGGCAGGTGAATGAAACTGAAGAGGATAATTTAAAGCGCATTTTTGATGATTTAGAGCGTCAAAAATCTCAAAATATGTGGGCCGCATTAGAGCGAGAAATGGGTGATGGCATAGATAAAGCGATCGCACGCATACATAATGAGGGAAATAAATCACATAGATACGCTAAAAACATTGGGGGAACTCGCACAACTGCAATTGAGCATACATTAGAAGAAGATTTCGTTTCACTGCAAGACTATTTTGATATACGTCAATCTGGAGAGCGTCTTCTTCCCGGTACTCGCTTTAATTATATGCGTTTTTACTACGATCCATTTCTCGTAGAGAACGAATCACTCCCAGAGCAGGCTTCCAATATTGATATGAAAACTATTAAAAGAAGTGTTGTGCGTGCTTACCTTAATCATAAAGAAGGAGCGGTCAGAGAAAAAGTTACACTTCCCGATGAGATTTTTAAAAAGTGTACTAAGAACGCTATCTTTAAGCGTTTTAAACATCGCACACAATTTTTTGACGAAACTATAAGGGAATACAACATACGAATGGATCGTAGGCTTACTTTACGTAAACGAATGATTCGTCTATACAAACACCTCACTGAGGGAGAGAACGCTCTTGATCCTAAACAAGAAATTGCTCAGGCAAAATTTGGGATAAAAATTTCAAAAAATGACGATACTCGCTGTATTGAAGGGATTGAAGACTGGTTGTTAGAAAAAGAACTAAAATATCTCTATCGAACCCCAAAGAATGCTGGATTTGGCGTATTTGTGAGTCAACTCCTTAATGAAGATAAACTCGAACACTTTAAAAAGCATAGCCCTGCGTATTATCCCCTTCCTATAGCTATGTATTCAAAAGATTCCACTGCACATGATTTTCAGGAAATTAGTACCGGAGCCCCTAAGCTTGCAATCCAGCGTTGCCGTCTTGGATTTGCGCTCCCTGTTCCCTATGCTCGTCAAGAAATCGGTATTTATGGAGGCTTAACTACCCATGATTTTAGAGACATTTTTGACCCAGTTCAAATCATCAGCAGATTCTTTGAAGGGGGACAGGTTGAATTTATACAACGCTCTAAAGGAGATAATGCTGTATTGGAAAGGTATAAAGTTACTTTTGAACCTTATGGCCCCGATAAGTTAATTGACCGCGTCTACCAGGCATGGAGTTCTGGAAAAATTAAAAATGAAATTGTTCAGAATCTCATCCAAAACGATTACGTCTTAAAAGAAGCTTATCACAAAATCTTTAAGAATGGAGATGAGCTAGAAAACAATTATTTTCAGTATGTCCCCGAGCCCGAGGATTACGAAATTTTATCACCAGAAGAAAAGATGGTAGTGAAGGCCAGAACCACAAAACCAGCTGTATTTGAGCGCCTTCTTGTCAAAACGGGCTTCCTTGAAAATGATATTGAAAGCCAACAATAAGGACTATCGTCTGTCACGTACCGCAGTATGATACGCGACAGGTTATAGTATTTTCTCGTTGAGTTTTTATAGAGTAGGGTATTGACTACCCCCCCCTCGCCGTCCCTCGGCTCAAGGCAAGGCCGGTGCTAAAGCTTACAGCCTCAGTAAAAAAGCTGGAAAGCAATCCATTTTTTGTTCGGTTTCTGGATTGCCTCGGCCTCTCTGACCACGGTGAAACCTTGGACGTAGCCGGGTTGGGACTTCCTAATGAACTTGATCCAGCCTTTAAACTTTTCGATACCCATTTTTTATTTTAATTGGGTACAGATTCTATTTCTTAGGCCTTGAGATGATTTCACAGGCAGGAGGAAACTTGTTCATAGCTTCAGGATCGCCTTTTTTGGGGGCACACTTAGCTCCCTTAACAGTCTCGTCTTTATTAGTGTAATCATTGTCGACAATGGCGCCTTTTTTGACAGTCCGCCCTTTATCAGCGGAGTCATCCTTTTTGACTGCTTCACTATCCAAGCCCTTAAATTCCGATGCCGTAGCTAATTTTTCTAGTTCAGGCGTAT
>JAKBAL010000482.1 GCA_021809225.1 Pseudomonadota bacterium
AACCGTCTTATCTAATAATATGAAAAGGTTACATCTGGTGGAGCCAGGGGGAATCGAACCCCCGACCTCTACAATGCCATTGTATGGTAATGATAATATCCTACGTTCTTCCTTGTTCTTTTTCGTTTTAAAAATATATATTTTTCAGATAGTTAAAGATATTTTGATGCGTGGAAGATATTTTTATTTCTTTCTGATTCTTCATCAGTTAAACCATATATAAACCATATTTTAAACCTTTGGGGATCATGGCAACCAAAATTACCAAGCGAGTTTTAGACACAGCTAAACTCACAAATAAGACCTATGAGGTTTGGGATGCTGAAGTTAAAGGCTTTCACGTTATTGTAACGCCTTCCGGACGGAAAACATTCTACTTTAGATATTATGATGCTAATCGAAAAAACCAGCGCATAAAAATAGGGGTGTTTGGAAATATCACATGTGATATAGCTCGCGAAATATCAAAAAGTTTTGCTGGCGATTTAGCCAAAGGAATTGACCTTAAAAAAATAAAGGAAGACAGCAAGAGTCAAGCAAAGGAAGCTATCTCCTTTTCTCACTTCTTTGAGAAATTTACTAAGAATTATAGACTTATTCACCATAAACCAAGCACGATTAAGGTAGATGATTATATAATCAAGCTCCATATTTTTCCTTTTTTTGGAGACAGAAATCTCAATGAAATTAATAGCAAAGACGTCATGGAATTCAAAGAGTCTTTAAAACATATTCCTGTGACCTATAATAAGGGCTTTGCAGTTATTCATAAAGCATTTGAGCTTTCTGAGCTTTGGGGCTATCGACCAAAAAATAGTAATCCTTGTCGAGGTATTCAAAAATATCCAGAACAGAAGAGAGAACGATTTTTAAAAATTGAAGAATTAAAAAGATTGGAAGAAATTTTAGAAGATGAGGAATTTTTACAATTGAAATCAGCTTATGTGTTGGGAGCTATTAAGATGCTCATGTATACAGGTTGCCGTATGAGTGAAATTCTAACACTCAAATGGGAAGATGCATACCTAAATGAATGTTACATTCATCTTAAAGATAGTAAGACAGGAGAAAGGGTTGTTCCCTTAAATGAGCCAGCTAAGAAGGTTTTGGAGAAATTAGAACAGCACCCTGGAAATCCTTATGTGTTTTGCAGCAACACCCATAGGAATGGGCACATAGTGAATATTGAAAAAGCTTGGCAAAAAATACGTAAGAGAGCTGATCTTAATGATGTGCGTATTCATGATTTGAGGCATAGTTTTGCTTCGTTTGCTATTAAACAAGGATTAGATCTCTACCAAGTTGCTAAACTATTGGGTCATAAAAATATTCGCACAACAACACGTTATGCGCATTTAGCGAGAGAAGATTTAATCAAAGCTTCTAATGTTGTTGGAGGAGTTTTTGTGAAATAGGAGGCATTCGTAATATTTTGTGCTTTAAAGAGAATTAGTACTTGCGCTCATTTTTTCTTTCTCATATAATGCAGGAAAAAATTATTCTTTTGGAGATTTAAAATGAGCGACGTATTAAGCTTAGCAGATACTTGGTGTGTTGTCATAAATTTAGAAGATCAGTATTCTATCTGGCCTGCCAGAAAAGAAATCCCTTATGGCTGGCGTGAAGAAGGCAAGATAGGAACGAAGGAAGATTGTCTAGCACATGTTAAGGAAGTGTGGGTAGACATGAGGCCTCGTAGTTTAAAAGAGGCTATGGCTGTTCAGATGCGGGCTGGAGCCACAGGGATTTAGTATTCTTGTAACTTTTATGTAGTCGGGGTTTTCTCCTAAACTTTGTAAGTAAGTGTATGTAGGGCTTCTTTGATGTACAGTGTTTGGATCGGAGGAAGCCTCTTTTCTTTCATTTAGCAGTGGAATCTTGGAAAAGTTTATAGGGTAGATGTTTTTGCCCCCTAATAAAAAAGATCTTCTGTAACCCAAGAATGTGTAAGGTTTTTGTGTTGTCTTGTTTTCAAAGCGACCGCTCCAACATATCCACAAGTTAAGCTAAATTCTTCTAAAAACCACTTTTGAGCAAATGGCTTATCTTGTCCTTTCTTGGATAGAGAGATAGGGTCTTTACTGATGTCTAGCTCAATTTTTAGGGGAGAATAGGAGAATCCATGGCCTAGAGCTTTTATGAGGGATTCTTTACACACCCATATCCTGAAAAAAGATAAAGGTTGTTTTTCTATGGGCTTACTATAAAAAACTTTCTGTTCTTTTTCTGAGAGCACTTGTTGCACAATCCCAGGTTCAACAATATCAGCTTTCATATATTCAATATCTACCCCTATGAACTTCTTGAGAGAAAAAGCATAAACAATCATATCATTGGAATGAGAAAGGTTAAAATAAATAGGATTATCTTGCGTTAGTAGTTTTAAGTGAGGTTTTCCATACATATTATAAGTAAAATCTATATCGGAATGAGATTGCTTAAGATAAGCTGCTAAAAGGTGACGCAAGATCCCACGCGCAATCACAAAGACAGACTGATCTTCTTCGAACTTAAAGCTAGCAGCTCTTTCATTCTCATCAGCTGACAAAGAATCCA
>JAKBAL010000483.1 GCA_021809225.1 Pseudomonadota bacterium
CGTAAGGCAATTGCTTAAAGATAATCCGCGTCCTGTAATTGTGACGGGACAAAACCTTCCCTCTCAAGACAGTCCTGATGTTTTTGTCGCTTTTGATGGAACTTTTGCATCTTCACGAGCTCTTCATATGGCTCTGCTTATTGGAATTTTTAAAGGAAAAACTGTGCATATTGTGAGCGTAAGTTCAGATGAAGAAGAGGCACAGAATTACGTTAATATAGCGGCAAAGCTCTGCAAAAACCATGGTGTAACAACCCATCTACACCCCATTACAAGTTCCCACAAAGCGTCAAAATCACTCCTTGAATTGATGGACGATCTGAAGCCTTGTTTTATTGTTATGGGGGCTTTCGGTCATGGAGGAATTAGCCATTTCTTTAGGGGATCTTGTACAAAAGATCTTTTAAGATTAACATATATTCCTCTTTTTGTTTTTCACTAACGTTATCAGAGATGTTTTTTTAGCTTTGCCAAGAACAACAGGTTTATAACCAGGGATAAATTTTTACCAATCAGACACAGGATCAGTCTGGAACATTCACTATATTAGCCCAATTATCTTTGGTATTTGGGCTATTTTTACGTTTACTTTGAGGTCTTGATTCATCTCTGCTTGAATGAGAACAGGTTATTTCGCCATCGCCTGGAGGGGAGGGAAATTCTTTCCGACCACATCCTGTAAGTATTACGCTCAAAGGTGCCAAAGCATAAATTAAAAGTTGAAGAGTCTTCATCTTGAATCTCATCGTAGTTTAACGTAAGGTGTAAAAAATATTAATTCATGTGAGGGAATACCATGTCCTTTTGGAAAAAGAAAGATAATCTCGTCATTACAGGATTTGTTGTTGTATTTTTTATTGGTCTTCTCTCGTGGGCAGATTTGCGCTGGATTTCTGCTGCCATTTCGTTCACTCACTCTGCCAAGAGTGGTGTTGACTTTCCTTTCATTGATCAAAACCAAACTGAACACACGTTAAGTGAATTTAAGGGTAAGCCTATTATTGTAAGTTTTTGGGCAACATGGTGTCCGTCCTGTGTTAAAAAAATGGGCAGCCTGGATAGCTTTGCTAAAAAATTTCAAGAAAAAGGCGGGGAAATCTTAGCCATTTCTCAAGATCAAGGCGGAGTTTCCACTATTAAATCTTTTTATGAACGCAAAGGATACAAGAATCTTCCCCTCTACATCGAGAATACGGGCCGTTTATTAAATGCTTTTGGTGGCAGAGGCCTTCCAACAGCTATCTTTATTGATGCTCAAGGAAAAGAAGTAGGACGCATCGAAGGGGGACTGGACTGGGAGAGCAGCGAAGTGAATAACATGATTACCCAATATTTCGGCATTAACCTCTCTCAATAAAGATTTTTTCCCATGTCACAAAAAGAATGGGAAAACCTTGCACAGCTGGAATTAAAAGGGATAAGTCCTCAAAGTTTAGTTTGGGGTACGCCAGAAGGCATTGATATCAAGCCTCTTTATACCCTTGATGATTTAGAGGGAATTGATGAAATTTCTTCCTTGCCAGGGCTCTATCCTTATTTGCGTGGCCCTCGTGCGACCATGTATGCTAACAGACCTTGGACACTCCGCCAGTATGCAGGATTTTCAACAGCTGAAGAAAGTAATAAGTTTTATCAGGAAAACTTGAAGGCGGGTCAACACGGCCTTTCTATTGCTTTTGATCTCCCAACACACAGAGGATATGATTCAGATCACCCTCGTGTGGCAGGAGATGTAGGCAAAGCTGGCGTTGCCATAGATACAGTTGAAGACATGAAAATCCTCTTTGACGGTATTCCGCTCGACAAAATGAGTGTCTCAATGACCATGAATGGGGCGGTGATTCCGATTATGGCTGCTTTTATCGTTGCTGCGGAAGAACAAGGGATTAGGCAAAAGCAACTCTCGGGAACCATCCAAAATGATATTCTCAAAGAATTTATGGTACGCAATACGTATATTTATCCTCCTGAACCAAGCATGCGCTTGGTTGCGGATATTATTGAGTATTCAGCGCGTCATATGCCGAAGTTTAATTCTATTTCTGTTTCCGGTTACCACATGCATGAAGCGGGTGCGACAGCCGTTCAAGAGTTAGGATTTACCTTAGCTGACGGCCTTGAATACACAAGAACAGCTCTAAATCGTGGACTTTCTATTGATGATTTTGCCCCTCGCTTATCCTTCTTTTTTGGCATTGGGATGAATTTTTTCATGGAAATTGCCAAATTAAGAGCCGCTCGTGTTTTATGGGCCGAACTCATCAAGCCGTTCAACCCAAAAAAACCACAAAGCCTAATCCTTCGCACCCACTGTCAAACCTCAGGAGTGAGTTTGGCGGCTCAAGATCCTTTAAATAATATTATTCGTACAACGCTAGAGGCGTTATCCGCAATTTTAGGAGGAACCCAATCTCTGCATACGGATTCTTATGACGAAGCCGTTGCTCTTCCAACCCCTAAATCCGCTCGTGTCGCACGGAATACCCAATTAATTCTCGCTGAAGAAACAGGTCTCACTCGCGTCATTGATCCTTTGGGAGGGAGCTATTATGTAG
>JAKBAL010000484.1 GCA_021809225.1 Pseudomonadota bacterium
CTAAATTTTGAGCGGCTCTTCCTGTAGGAGCAAGGCCATAGACCCGATATCCTTCAGCTTCCCAAGTTTCTCGGCAAGCCTCCAAGGCTGTTGTTTTTCCTGCTCCTGCATATCCTACAAGGCATTTCAACTGCCCTTCAGCGACGACATGGCGAATGGCTTCTTCTTGTCCTTTACTTAAAGAGCTTCCTTTTTCTTTCAGGTTGTTCTGTATGACAGAAAGTCCATGAGTAAGAGATGCAGAAGAAACCCTATGAGTATGACGGGAAGCAAGATTTTCTGCTGTTTCTACAAGCTCTTTCTCGGCTTTAAGCATACTGCGAGTCGTATAAATAGCGCGTTCTTCCACTCCTATTCCATCAGGACGTAATACGAGTAATTCCTTTGAATTCTTAAGCTTATCTTCAAGCTTTTGGAAAAGCGGAGCTGCATCCACATACCGATGGAGGACTTTCTGCACATCCCCCCACATAAAGGTGGCATGGTGCTTCGTTACAATATCAAAGAGCACCTCTGGTTGTCGCATAATGCGGTAAAGATTCCGAAGTCTAGCAGCTTGAAAAGACTTCATCTTTTCTGTAACAGGAGAAAACCCTTCTTCTTTATCTCCTGTCATTCCTTCAAGCTGTTGAACTCTTTTTTCTTGTTCTAAAATATTTCGACCAAGCTTTGGTTGAGGTTCTATCTCAATATCCCGCTCCTTATGAGAGCGGTGATCAATTTGAACATCATGGCCATAGAGTTTAAGGTAGGTATTGGAATGCTCCTCCCACTTCATTCGTAAGTCACATAAAAATTCTTTTTTATTCCAATCTCTTTCTTTTTTAGAACTGAATCCTTCTTCTTTAAGATATCGCAGAGTAGCTGTCACATGACAGTGAGGCTTTGCTTCTCCTGTTTCCTTATCCGAAAGTTCACTTGAGCGGCCATACCGTGGGAGCAGATTTCATCAGACACAAACTCTCGCGCAAGAGCCATATTCTGTTCTTTTGTGAGTTCACGATGGAGAGCAAACTCAAATTCTCGCCACACTTGAGCATCGATCCTCTTCTCAGCCGCTTCAACCTTATCAACAAAAGCCTGAACACCTTTCTGACGATCAACGATCATCAGCTGTTGAATCTCAACAGCCCAAGCTGGAGCATCCTTTGGCAAAAGCAGCTCCACATGTTGGACGGCTTTATATTGATAATCGAAGGTCTGATCTGTGCGCTCATCATAAAGTTTACATCCTGCACGGTAGGCAATAGCGCGTACCGTGTTGCGGCTGCTTCGAGACAGGACTTTGGCGCTGAAATGATAGAGGGCCATAGGATTATCAAGCTCCCAGCACCACAAACATACCCCGGGGTCTTGGGTGCTTGCACCGGAGCTCTTTCGAAGAATGTATAAGCGCGCATGGATAGCTTTTAAAAAAAGCCACCATGACAGCCCTACCAACCCAAAAGAGTCGATAATGATAGATAAAATTATACATGATTATATAGAATTATACTTAATTATTTCAATGGATTATATTGATTTATAATAACAAATTTGTTATTATAAATCATCAGAAAAATAAGAAGGATACCGTATGATGGATAAGATCATTGCCCTTGAAAAGCAGATTCAAAAACTCAAAGAAAAGCGAGACAAGATTCACACTCAACAAGCTCTTCTCTTCTTCAAAGACGTGGAGAATATTTTTAAAGAGGGGTTTTGTCCCGATCTCCTCTTGGATATTTTAGTTCAAGTTCGTGCTACGGCTTCTGTTCTCCAACAACAAGAGTGGGAACAGCGTGCTCGCTCCTTTCGTCGCAACGCCTCTCACAGCAATGATGAAAAGCTTCAAGCGATTGAGCCAACAGATCACCAAAGCGGAAGAGCAGAGATATAGACTGATGAATAAGCTGGAGCTCACCTCTCGTACAGCTAGGAAAGCAAGGACGAGGTCTCTGATTCAAGTCGTAGCGCTCTGCGATAAATCCGGCCTTCTTGACACTTTTGGTATCATATTGGGAGAGGACCTTCAAAAATCACTCCAGATGAAGGAACCAGCCGCCGCTTTGTTCAAAGGTTTTCTTGTGTTAGAAGAGATGGCCCGGTCTGAGGATGGGCTCTCACAATTATGGGCAAGACAGGGGTTGGAGGAGTTGAGGGAAAAGTAGAAATAAAAATTACTCTTCTTCGCGCAATCTTCCCTTGATCTCTTTAATTTCCCGTTTTAATTCCGCTTCAAGCTCTGCCTCTGTTGGCAAATGAAATTGGTATTTGCTCGCAAATATTTGTTTTACCTTCTCACCTAGCGTATACTTGACCATAGCATCACTTTTTTCGGTGCATAAAACCAAGCCAATTGTAGGGTTATCATTCTCTGTTTTGATTTCTTGGTCAAAATAGTTCACATAGAGTTGGATTTGCCCAAGATCAGCATGGCTCAGTTTTTTCGTTTTTATGTCAATGATGACGTAACATTTTAAAATAACATGATAAAAAACAAGATCGGCATAAAAATGATCATTCTCCAAGGTAAGTCGCTTTTGCCTGGCAATGAAAGCAAACCCTTTCCCTA
>JAKBAL010000485.1 GCA_021809225.1 Pseudomonadota bacterium
GGGGACGCACCCATTACTTGTGCAGCAATGATCATCTGCTTTTCTCCTTAAAAGTTTATCAAGCTCTCTCGTAATAAGAGACCACGGCAGAAGTCTGCCCGCTTTCGCGTGAGATGATATTTCAATCTCTATCTGCCCCATTACAGGACAGCCTTCGCTTTCTCCGCCTTTCCGCTACCTGCACCCCCATCAGCTCCCCTTGCGGTTCACCTTCCTCTAGAGGAAGGAATACAGGCTTACTATGTTCTCCTTATGTGACATCGAATGGGTTAGGTCCTGCCTATCCGCCGGTGACATAATGTTCGCGAAGCATGAATGGTGAGCATACTTCCAAGTCACTTCCCTTTTGGGCGGAGCTTATCAGCATCTTTAGCTCCTCTGTTCTGACGACGTTTATCGGCAATTTACTTTTGTTGACCATACCATCCAGCCTAGCCCCAGGCCGCGTCGATGCTAGCAGCCTTGTCCTCCCCTCACGGTTCAGACTATCTTTCGATGGGATACATTGTCCCAATAGTTTCACACCAAAGGGTTGCCCCTTTCGCATGTATTGGTAGGCTACTGTTGGCGAAACAACAGGTTTAATCCTCCTTTCTTTAGGTTAAACAATCACTTAAGAAACATCATTTCTCACCACCATTTAACCACGGCCTTTCCCCATACTTTCATCATGGGAACAAGCCCGAACTCTTTGTAGCGCGAGTCAAAACTGCGCGTATGGTCCCCTACGACAAAAAGATAGCCCTCAGGAACAATTGAAATAGAAAGAGGGGAGAGAGCTTGCCCCTCTTTTGTTTTGTCGAGGAGGGGATAGATTGTTGTAAAGGAGCCATTTTTAGCTTTTATTGAGAGTCCTTTTTTTGTTTTTGTGATCTGATCGCCAGGAAGGCCTATAACACGCTTGGTAAAAAGATAGTTCCCTTCTAAGTATTGAGGTTTATGACCTTGGATGGTAACAATATCACTTCGATTAATTGAAGTGCTTTTGCGAATTAAAAGGTAGTGGATATCTTCCAGACTCTCTGAGGTAACTTCTAAAAGCTGTGTATAGGTTGTAAACCACCATCCTGTAGCCATAAAAATCCCCACAACTAAAATTAATTTTATAAGCTTTCTAAGCTCTTCCTTCTGTAAAATGAGATTTGTTTTCTGGTCAAATTTACTCATGGTTTATTTCCCTTTGGGAGAATTGTTGGATAGCTTCTTTGAGGCTGAATCCCTGATGCACAAGTTTTTGTACGGCTGCAAATTCCTCTGCTTTTGTGGAATAGAGAATTTTTGAGAAGTTATCGAGAAAGAGCCTCCCTACCGCAAAGCCTTTGGGGCCTTTGATCATGATTTCAGCATATTTACCTTGCTCCGTATGGAGAGAGCGGAGTGTACGTTCCATGGCTGGATCCATGATAAGGTGTTTAGAATTTTTAAGCATTTCAATGGATTCATCTTTTTGTGAGAGGAGGCACATCCAATCAGAGTTATCAAAGGCCGCTTGTGCTCCAGGGGTTGCATAAAAATCGTTAATGGATTGGGTGCCGACAATGAGCCCCCCAAAATACTTTCTCAATCGTCGAGCAGCCGTTTCAATAAATACCCCTGATTGCTTGCCGCGGAGCATATCCCAGGCTTCATCGAGAATGAGGCAGGATGGTGTGGTGCGATCTCCCATATAAATGGAGTTAGTAATTTGAAGAATCACCATTTGGACAATAACGGATTGAAGATCCTTGCGTTCTTTTAGTTCCTCCATCTCGACGACAACTAAAGTACCCGAAAGATCAATATTGGCATGCCCATTAAAAAAACGGCCATAGGTTCCACGTTCCGTGTAAGGGTGCAATCGTTCCCCTAGAGTGACAGCGACGGGATCAGGATGCTTGAGAAGAAAGCTGGCAACATCCGTAATGGTTGCATTATTTTGTTTTCTATCCCAGGCATTTTGGAGCGCTTGTTCCAGATAGGTGTCCTCTAAGTCCGTTGTTCCTTCTTTAGGGGCTGCCATAAGAGAAAGAACAGGCTTAAGCATAGCTAACCCATCAGAGGTGGCTTCAGAATCATTAGAGGGAAGAGAAGAAAAAGGATTAATGCAAATGGGTGAATGGGTACTAAACTCAACGAAGGTTCCTTTGAGTAGCTTCACCGTTTTTTCAAAAGAACGGCCTACATCAAGAACAAAGACCCGACCTCCCATGCCGAGCATGCCCGTCATGAGTTCTTGCATGAAGACTGATTTACCAGAACCGGATCGTCCTACGACGCACGTATTATAGTTGCCCTCATTATTATCAAAAGGACACCAATAAAAAATCTGTCCTCGCCTTCCTACCAGCATCATGCCAGGAGACTTTGTTCCTTGCCACTCTCCTTGGAGAGGGAGGAGGTTCGCGGGTTCATGGCTAAGGGTTGTTTTTGTTTTTTGAAAAAGCCTATTATCTTCAGCAGCACCTTCTCCCCAGGTCATGGGAAGACAGCTTAAGAAGGAAGGCAATTGCAGATACTTATCCAATACCAACTCCCAACGTTGAGAGCGATAAAGGTTAAAGAGAGTTTGTTCTT
>JAKBAL010000486.1 GCA_021809225.1 Pseudomonadota bacterium
CCCATTGTTCCCCGTTATAGAACTGTTCGTTCTTTTTGACCGTATCGTGAAGTTTAATCTGCGTGTGGTAATTTTCCCCCGCAAGATATTCGTCCCAAATCTTATGAGGCTCAAGTTTATTCATTGTCGCCCTCCTTCTGGTTTCTTCCGTCAAAATTCATAATGTTAACCCATTGTTCGGCAAAAGTCGGTTTTTCGCCTCTGTAAATTCCGAAATCGTTCCGAAGCGCCATAGGGTCCGGCTCCTCTTCCTTTGTGGTCTTGTCCTCAAAGGCAAAAGGAGCCTTTTCTTCTTTTTTCGGTTTAAAAACAAGATATCCAATCCCGAAACCGCAAATCAAATAAATTAAAGGCTCCATTTTTCCCTCCGTCTTATTCTTCTGAAATCCAGGATTCAAACCCTGCCGCTTTAAGTTCCTGTTTTCTTATTTCTGCGCCGCTTCTGTAATCATAACTTCCCGCAACAACTCTGAAACGGCCTTTTTTCTCTTCCGGTTCTTTCGGTCCTTCCGGAAGTTTCGGTTTCCATTCAACCTTGTAACCTTCAATAATCGCCCTTGCAATCGCTTCGGCAATTTTTTCTTTGTTTTTCGTAAAGGTCTCAAAATCCTTGCGGTTGGTAAGGAAACAGATTTCAAGAAGATCCGCCGAAACGCCTTTTCCCCAAGCCGTTCTCACAAAACCGAAATAATCCTTCTGGCTCGAAACCGCCTCAAATTTCCTTGTTGAAACGTTGAGTTTTTTGTCGAAAACATCGTTTTTGTTGTAATAATTGTTCGCTCTCGCAAAAGGTTCCCGAAGGTTAAAGAACTCTCCGAGATATTTTAAGAATCCCGCTTCAATTCCCGCTCCTTTTTCTCCGTAAGGAACAAAAACTTCCGTTCCATTCGGGCTTTCGGTGCTCATGCCGTTGAAGTGTATGCTTAAACAAAAGTCACATCCTGCCTTGACAAGCATCTCCGCTCTTTTGTTTACCGAACCGGGGTTAACGTCCGTCCTTCTTGTGAGCACGGTTTTAAAACCGTGCTCATTAAGAATCTTTTCAACAAGAAGTGCAACTTCAAGAGTATAATGCTCTTCAAAAAGTCCGTCTTTCGTGCTGTTGATGGAATATGTTCCGGAAGAACTTCCTCCGTGGCCGGGGTCAAGTCCAATCGTAATAGCCATTTAAAGACCTTCTTCCTCGTCGGTGTCGTCCGCTCTCGGTGCTTTATAAGTCATCGCCATATGGCTGTCGGAAAGTCCTGCCGTGGTCGGGTCAACAAGAACTCCAAGCGCGGTCAAAGCTGTAATTACTACGGTCATAATATTAAGCACCATATTTTCAGTAAGTGCGGGAACAATTCCAAGCGCACCAAGAACGGTGTAAACCATTCCGGTTACCGCCGGAATAATGGTAGTCCAGAAAACCGGATTTTTAATTCTTACTTTCCAGTTAATTTTCATTTTTCTTCCTCCTTAAAGTCCGATCTGTCCGAGCATCCAGGCAACAACCGCCGCAATCACCAAAGTGCAAATTTTTTCAACGGCATTGTCCCATCTTTTGCCCGGCTTTTCTTTAATCGCTTTGATGTCTGTTTTCATCTCTGAAAGGTCTGTCCGGATGTTCTTCTGCTCTGTCGCAAGCGAAGCAACCGCGTTTGTAAGGTTCCGCAGCTCTTTCTGCTCTTCCTCAAGACCTTCAATCCTGTGCTGGTTCGATTTTGCAAGGTCAAGAATCTCCTGATGGATTCTTGCGGCCTCTTTTTCGTCCAACGGCCTCTCCTCCCTATCTCTCAGTAATTTCAACGTGGATTTCTTCCACCAACATACCAAATTCGGAAAAATACTTTTTCTTTTCTGCGGTAACAAGCAAATCGTTCTTTGCAAAAATTTCGTAGGAAAGATTTGTCTTTCCTTCTTTCACAATTTTTCCGCCGAATTTAATATATCCTTTTGCCTTTGTGCCGTTTAAGCAAAAACGGATCTTTTCTTTTTTCTTAATTTTATATGTCCCCGCCTCAAAAATCTTGTTTCCGCCTGTTTCTATCCAAACAGCTTTTTCAACGTCGCTTATAAGTTTGAATTCAGCAAATATATTGCTTTCTCCCGCCATCATTCTTCTCCTGTTCAATCAATCACCTTCTTCCGCCTTGCTTTCAAGCCATTCAAAAACGTTTTTCGGTTCTTCCCCTTTAACGCAGGCAAGTCCCCATTCCATAAGGAACTTGCCCATCGTGTCAACGTCCATCTGCCGGATCGTATCATGCCATGTGCCGGAATCTTCTGTGTAATCAAGCTGCGCTCCGCAGTAAGGACATTCCGAAAGCTCAAAATGTTCCGCCGCAATTCGGAATGCCCTGTTCTGCATCCAGACAAGCAAAACCGCAACCCCCAAAGCAATAAAAGCTTCCTTTATAAGAAACTCCTCCGGCCTTTCTGCGTAAACGTAAAAAAAGTAAATAAAACCCGCCATGCCGATTGCTTCAAAGGTCGATTTTATTGTTTTAACAAGCTTCAAGAATATCGCTCCTTTCGGTTAAATGCAGAAACAAGGATATGAATATGTAGA
>JAKBAL010000487.1 GCA_021809225.1 Pseudomonadota bacterium
TATATAATACAGTAAGCTGTCTTTATCTAAGTAAGCTTTTGGCTGTTGATGATAACAAACGATACTATTTAAGCTTGCCTCATAGATGATTCAGAGAAGGAAGCCGACTTTTACAATCAATATTTTTAATGCGATGATGTTGAAGTGCAAATTCATCTTTAGTTGCTATTTTTCCGAAGTATTCTTAGAATGAGCAAAAAAAGAAAGAAAGCATGTTTTACGTTGCCTTTCGCATGTTGGTGGGAGATCGGGGAAAATTCTTGGGAATTATCCTGGGCCTTTCATTTGCTTCCCTTATTATGACTCAACAACCCGGCGTTTTTGTGGGTATTATGACGCGAGCCTATAGCTTTATTACAGATTTGGGTTTGCCGGATATTTGGGTCATGGATCCTACAGTTCAATATATTGATGATATTAAGCCTATGCCTGATACATACCTTTATCGTGTCGCAAGCGTTGAAGGAGTCGCTTGGGCAAAACCTTTATTTAAGGGGACTATTCAAGCTCGACTTCATAATGGAACTTTTCAAAGTTGTAATCTTATTGGTCTTGATGATTCAACTTTAATTGGTGCCCCTGCCGTGATGCTTCAAGGAAGAATTGAGAACTTACGCCGAGCTGACGGCATTATTGTGAATCAAGAAGGGGCCGCAGATAAGCTTGCTAACCCTCCAACGACACCACATGGTCCAAAATCTCCCCTGAGAGTCGGTCAAGAAATTGAATTAAATAATAATCGTGCAGTCGTTGTTGGGATTGCTCAAACAACACGGACCTTTCAATCGCAGCCAGTTATTTTTACAACATATTCAAATGCAACACTCTTTAGTCCCCCTCAAATGAATTTACTTAGTTTTGTTCTTGTTAAAGCTAAGCGAGGTGAAAATTTGCAAGTACTTTGTGATCGCATTAAACGTCTTACTGGATTAATCGCCTATACAAAGGAACAGTTTGAGGATTTGACCGTCAAATATTACCTAAAATATACAGCCATTCCCATTAACTTTGGCGTCTCTGTTCTTCTTGGGTTTTTGGTAGGAGCGGCTATAGCAGGACAAACGTTTTATAATTTTACATTAGAAAATTTACGCTATTTTGGCGTTTTGAAAGCGATGGGAACTTCCGATAGAATGCTTCTTTTCATGATTATTTTTCAAGCTCTCATCGTCAGTTTTATTGGCTATGGGATCGGTGTTGGGTGTACGGCGCTATTTGCATTACTGACACGAAATAGCATGGTTGCTTTTCGCTTCCCATGGCAGCTTTTTGTTTTTAGTACTGTTGGAGTGACCCTCATTGCCTCTTTCGCTGCGCTATTGAGCATTCGAAAAGTTATAACGCTTGAGCCTGCCGTTGTGTTTAGAAGCTAACTTTCGATGGGAACAGATCAACTTGCTGTTAAATGCAAAAACGTTATTAAATTCTATGGCCAGGGAACTGGAAAAATTGTGGCTTTGAGAGGGATCGACCTTGAAGTGAAATCCGGTGAGCTTATGATGCTGGCTGGACCTTCAGGATGTGGAAAAACAACACTCATTTCAGTAATTGCAAGTATTCTTGATCAAGATAGTGGTGAGTGTAAAGTTTATGGCCATGAATTAAACGAGCTAAGTAAGGAAGAAAAAATTGCATTCCGTGCTAGAAATATTGGATTTGTTTTTCAAGCCTTCAATCTTTTTCCAGCGTTGACAGCGGCTGAAAATGTTTCAATTCCTTTGATTATTGGAGGAATGGATCATACATCAGCAACCCAAAAAGGAGCGGAGCTTCTTGAACAAATGGGACTGGGGGATCGAATTGCATCTTTTCCCATGGAGCTTTCAGGCGGTCAGCAGCAAAGAGTTGCCATTGCAAGGGCACTCATTCATAATCCCCGACTTATTGTCTGTGATGAGCCCACCAGCGCTCTTGATAGTGAAACTGGGCATAAAATTATGGAGTTGATGAAACATATTGCTGTAGACAAAACACGGGCACTTATTGTTGTAACCCATGATTCACGAATTTTTCGCTTTGCTGATCGCATTGCTAAAATGGAAGATGGACGTATTACAAAGATTACAAGCTCTTATAAAGAGTTTGAGTAGGGAAAGAATGGCAAAGTGAATGGAAAAATAATTAATTTAAATAGTATTCTCGCAGTCTTTGCCATTATAGGCATCTTGAGTGGGATCTATATGCTCATTCTGGATCAAAGGCCAACGCCCGAATCTCAACCAATCACACCTCCCTCCATATCTCCTTTCGAGAGCTTTATTGCTGGAGCTGGCATTGTGGAGGCTGCCAGTGAGAATATTGGTCTTGGGGCTATGGTGAGTGCTACCGTTGACCAGATTTTAGTGAAAAAAGGAGAGATTGTTCCTAAAGGTACCCCTCTCTTTACCCTTGATTCACGACAAGTTATTGCTGCTCTTGATCTTGCAAAAGCTCAGTTGGAAGTTGCTCAAGTAACTGTAGAACACGCAAAGGCGACACTGAAATACGCGCAAGATGACTTTAATCTTGTCACTATTCTCGACGACAAACGAGGGGTTACAAAAGAAGA
>JAKBAL010000488.1 GCA_021809225.1 Pseudomonadota bacterium
GCATTTTTATATTGGTTATCTTGGTTTTGTTTAGCGCATTGCCTTGTAGCGATAATGATGATTTTTCTACTGAAATAATAACTTCTTATAATCAGGTTGCTCATACTGACGAAGAAAAGGAAAGTTTAAAAAGCAAAATAGAGCGATTCAAATCTTTAGCAAGAGAGGATAGTCGTTACCAAGCTTTCGTCGAAAAATATGGAAATAGAGCGGGAAAGAGTTTGCTAAACGCGATGGTATCTCGTTTTACATCAAATCCAGAAGCCATCGGAGCAGATGATTATGAGGCTTTGGTTAAATATCTATTTGAGAGCAATTGCTCACTTCAGGTTGATTTGTTAAGCAAATATTCAAAGGTAGAGGAAGTTGTTAGACATATTTCAGCTAGAATTATGGAAGAAGGGGATGTCCAAGAAATTGGAAAAGAATTTAAAAGAATCTCTGATGAAATAGCAGCTTCTCATAGAGTTTCATCTGCAACACAAGCAAGATATTTAAATTTTTTGACTGGCAAGGATAAAGAAAGTATCGAAGAGACTAGTTTGTATAATGTGATAGAATTCCAATTTAATAGTTGTTTCAATGCTTTTTTCCAGGAGCAGTTACAACTACCCACTAAACCAAAAAGCGATTCAATTTCTGAACAACGGGGTGTCGATCTGTCAGAGCAAGTTGAAAAAGATTTAGATTTGTTTAAGGCATGTAAGAAAAGCGAACTAGCTAAAGTAGATAGTAGCCATGATCCCAACGAATACAATCTAGGCATAATAGAATTGACTATTTTAGAAGGTAAGCTGAGTTTCGAAAAAGCTATCCCAGGTCAAGAAGTAAAAGTACCTATAACTGTTTCATCTATCATGGGATGTGATACTGCTAATAGCGATGTCTTAGAAAAATTAGCGCTCGCGGATAAACTGCAAAACGCAGTACAAGGATTAAGGGCAGAAGGGCTCTCTGTTACGCTATCTAACTTGTCTTTACGATATCGATTATCTGAAGGTCAAATTAATGATGAAAATGCAGCGAAGATATTAGACGATTTGATAAAACTCAAGAAAGAAGAATTGCCGAATATTACCGCCAGAAGTTCTGCAAAAGAAGTTTCTCTGTATAATCAAATCGCGCTAGAATTGGCTATTTTAGAAGGTAAATTAACCTTTGAAAGAGCAATTATAGGTCAGCAAGGAAAGAAATCCACCAATGTTGACTCGGTCATAGGGAGTAATACCGTTGGCAAAAGTGCTTTAGAGAAATTGACTACAGCAAATAAAAGCGGAGAGTTGCAACGAGCAACACTAGAAGCACAGATAAAAGCAATTGATCAAGAACTAAAAGAAATGGATAATAGGAATTCGCAAGCAGGTGATCTGTTGGCCTTAAGGTCGGCACTTTTTTCTGGAAATAGAGTTTTTTTAAAAACGATTGTAGGTCAAAATGGAAAAAAACGTACCCCGGTCGCATCTATTATAGGGCGTGATTCGGAGGATAAAAGCCCATTAGAAAAGCTAGAGGTGCTTGATCTACTGTCTAGGCTAGAAAATGATTTATTATCTCGGAGTAAGCCTGTTACACTATACCATTTGTACTTAAGAAGCAGATTGCTGTATGGGAGAGTAAGCGAAAAAGAGTTGGCAGAATTGATAGCACTTAAAGAAGAAGAGTTACAGTTAATCACTGATCAAAATTCTGAGGAAATGAATCAAGCCAGGTTAGAATTAGCGGTCTTAAAAAATCAAAAAACCGTTGAGATAATGATGAATGGAGAAATGCAAAAACAAAAAGTTTCATCCATATTAGGGGTTGATCCAAGCAAAATGACTTCATTACAAAGGTTAGAAGCAGTCGGTAATATAGACGTATTACTGGCTAGACAAGAAGCTAAGCTGATGACGCGAGCACTTAAATGGATAGATGACCGTATGGAAAAGCGAGCTAATAAGCTTAAGAAAAAGCACAGTACTAAGGCTGAAAAAGAGTATGAAGCTTTTGCTAAATTAGGTGCTGTGGTAGCAGGAGATTCTGAATATGTACGAAGTCCAAATCCTGGTCCTGATGGCGAAGCCCAGGTTAATCAGATTCCGGAGACTGAGGGAAATGGGAAAAAACAAAAGATAAAACTATTTAAAGAACATTTTGAGAAACACAAAAGTGTTCTTGCTAGTAAGGCGGTTTCAGCATGGGCTACTTTTATGGAAGTGGTAACGCATTTACCCCGTATGAATGTAGGTATCGACGGGATAGCGAATTTATCTAATTTGAGTGTAAAACAGAAGCCAATGAGTCAATCGAGCTCAAATGTTGCCAACGCGCCATCTCAATCACGTTTGAGAGGAAGTAAGTCGAGCCCAAATCTTATAAATGACATTTCACAACAATCCGATAGTTCAAATTTTGGAAAAAGTAAGTCGAGTCCAAGTATTGTAAGCAATATTCCACCGCAACCAGATATTCCTGCTTTGAAAAAAGATAAGAAGTTGACATTCAGTAAGTTGAGTAGCCGTAGTTTCTTATCTCCTCCTAGACTTGTAGTCAAAGAATCTA
>JAKBAL010000489.1 GCA_021809225.1 Pseudomonadota bacterium
TCTTTTGATCTTCAGGCGCCACAGCCTGTTCTGAAAGCTTCTCGCCCAGTGCACGATTGACCAGGGGCATTGCACCATCCCCTAGGCCCACTCTAGAAGCAGCCTTAGAGTCAAATTCACGCTTAAGCTGCTCTTCTTTGATTTGATCAAAGGCCTGGGCTTTGGAAGCTGCCTTTCTAAAGGCCTTCTTCCATACTTTGACCTCTACAAAGTACCCATGCATGTAAGCTTTGATGTTATCAGTTCCTAGCAGGTGTTCTAGACCTAGATTCTGCAATTCTTGGAGTGTGACAAATTTGTAATTGTCATAGATAGCGGGGGTAGCAGATTCTTCTAGTTCTTCTGTCAGGCTTTCCAGGAATGAACACCATTTGGGCGCTGGGCCCAAAGAGGGAATGAAAAAAGATTGCACTTGCCTGTCTTCACACCCGAGCATCAACAGTCCAGATCCAGGCCATAGAATCATTTCATTAATGTCTGCAGAGGGCTCCAAGTAAGAGAAAGCCTTTCCACTCTGCCTATTCCACAGCTTAACGCTTTTTGTATCTGCAGAAATCACAAGATCTTGCACTGGATCGTGGCAAATTGATTTGATTGGCATTCCGTACTGGTGATCCTTTTGCACAATTGGCGCTCCCCTTCTCAAATCCCAAATGGAAACAATTCCACTTGAGGTTCCCACTGCAACTGTAATGTCGTCAATGAAGGAAAGAGCAGAAATTTCAGCTCCCTTAACAACATCCAGAGTGCCAATTGAGTGTCTGTAACGGTGATCCCAGAATTCAACCTGCCCATTTTCACCTCCAAAAACACAAAGATCGTGATTTTCTGCAATTTTGACACAATTGATCGAGGGAAGTGCAGTGGAAAAGGGCTTGAGAAAAGTTCCCTGCTCCAAATTCAGTCTCCAGGCCTCGTTGCTCGCCCCAACTGCAAAAAGATCGCAGCTTCGGGGATGATAGGCCAGATCTCTTCCAAATCTGGGGATTCTAGTGCTGAAGTGCAGGCCAAAGGGCGTGTGAAGTTCAATGTACCGATCAGCCTGCAGAAGGGCAATCTTTTTCCAGTCTTGGCCCAGGATCTGGAATTGCACAGTGTCTGTTGAAGTGTGTCTGTCGAATTTCATTGCCAATTCTTCCAGATCCCAGAATCGAATTTGTGGTTTGTAAGTGCCCGTGGCTATCAAGAACTTTGCGTCTGGAGTCGCTCTGAGTCTGGTGCAGGCTTGAGGGAAGGCTAGATCTTGGATCAGATCTATGCGTTGGGTCCATTCGGGATCTTTTTTGAGGGACTTTTTGTTTTTTTTGACTAGCCATTCAGGCAGAGAAGATTGGCCTTTTCCGGTGACGTTGTAGACTTTGCAGTTGAGGGCTGTGGTGGCGGTTAAGGGCATTTGAGCAAGGGGTGGAGATTGGTGGGTTGTTGAAATGGGTAGGGTTAGGGTTAGAGATTAGGATTTCTTTGATTGGCGAAGGTTGAATATTCAAGGGAAATTATTTGTGATTTATATTGGGAAGTGAGATTTTTAGTTTGATTGAAGGGATTCAAATCCAAGATTTCGCTACTTTTCAAGAACTTGGAGCGCCACTGCAAGATTAATTGTCTCACAAGCCCTTACCCTGGTCAATCGATGAAATTATTCATCTTTTTGTCTTTTGTGGACGCTGCTTCTTTACCGAATTCTCACAACGTTTCAGTCTGTGAATTCTTTACTCCTCTTGCAGATTGTGAAATTATGATAGGGGAAAGTTTGTTGCACTTCCTGATGGTACTTGTAACATTCCGCTGAAAAGGCTGCTTTCTGGTCTGATTGCAAGTTTGTATTTTAGTGAAATTGAATTGCTCTACTGGGATTCTATAGGGCACAAGAAAATGAACAGAAGAAGAGTAATGAATAATTATGAATTGAAAGATGATTGCAACTGCTTGAAGCAATTATCTGCTCAACATAAGAATCGGAATTCTGTTAAAATATTGACCAATTTCATCTGTTTTGAATCAAAAAAGGTTTCATTTTTCAATGCCTATTATCTTCTTTGGGGAATTCCTGGTAATAAGTTAAACACTACTTTGAGGGAAGTTGGAGAAATTTTGAATTTTGAGCATTTGAAAACTCTCATGCCAATCAAAGAAGTTATTTTGGAAAAGGATGAAAGTATTCAGGAAGCTGAAGAGAATTCTCAAGAATGAAGATTTGGGATTCTTTTTAGGCTTGATTTGAGACTCATTATCTGTGAATCGGCAATCAAGTGTTCAATAAATTGCCATTAAATTTGCTAGAATGAAATTCACAGCGAGGCGAGCATTGAACAAGAAGTGAAACAATTTTAAGTTTTTTATCTATGGCGAGCAAGCTAGGATTCGATAGCCTGAGGAGGTTGCTCCGCCTTCCCATACACATTTCCACTGAAATTTTGCCAAACCCTTTCAGTAAAGCATTCACCAAGATCAAAAGTCTCTTGGCTTAATTAAGTAAGATTAAAATGTAAAAAACGGTGAATTTCCATACGATCTTGGATGTACACAAAAGAACCCAC
>JAKBAL010000490.1 GCA_021809225.1 Pseudomonadota bacterium
ATAGGGGGTATCATGAGGTGGAGTTACTAATCCCTTTAATTCAGATGCAGCTAATGATTTTAATGTGTCCTGAACACCCGTTTGATTGCCTGCCTTGCTATAAAGTTGCAGTAAAAGATGGAAAACTTTAGATCTCTCAGGTCCTCCAACATTTGATCCTTCTTCAGAACCTTCGGGTTTGGATTCGAGTCCTTTCAAAAGATAGTCCTGAGCTTCCGGAAAGATTTCTTTTTGGGTTTCGAGGATATACGTTGCCATACCTGCGCCGATTTGAAGACGAAAAGAATCATCCTCAGATAAATCAGTATCAAGCCGTTTTTTGGCTTCTTCTAGAACGAATAACGCAATGTCCCCACGCCCTACACCGATATACCATTCAATACTATTTAAAGGCAAACTTGGTGTGTTCAACGAACTAATTATATTTAGAATATGTTCGTTATCTTCTTCTCTTTTATATCTAATCAATCTTTCCGCATAACTTAAGTTATAGAAATTTTGACCTGGATCTACAATAGAAGTATAAGCGAAATAGGCTCTTAAAACGTTTGGATCTAAGTTATCTTTATCCGTATAATTTAGTACGTGTTGCCATTGGTAAAGCAATGACCTGGTGTCTTGAGTATAAGCTCCCCATAGAGGCTGGCCAGGTATTATCTCAGAAGTAGTATCAGATTGTAGAAAGTTCTGAATAGGTTCAGAAAGAGAAAATAGCTGATCACTTGCAGTCGTATCTCCACTTAAGGCTAACAGCTTTAATGCCATGAGAGAGTGATGGAGGTGGGAATTTTCAAAATTTCTAGCAAGCTCTGGAAATTCGGGTGGTTCACACGGAAGTAATCCCACAACTCTCTGTAAAATAACTTTAATTTCAGGAACTTGATTTACAATATAGGCTGCGAGCGAGGTTGTATGAATATCTAAAACATCTATGTGATTAAGAAACATCCTACAAAACAACGGGTGAAGCTGGGGAAACGCTTTTATAATAGAGGCAAAATTGCGAATAATTTCAGGAATGAATTCGTCTGCCGTGATGACATTTCGGATCCCAGTATTGGAGTCGGAAGGCTCAGAAAGGGGGTAAAGAAGAGCTTTGGTGCCCAACTCCTTATGTAGCCACAAAAGATGGTTGGGATTAGCAATAAAAGGGGGATGGGTAATAAAAGGTCTTAGAAGATGTTCACTCTCCTCTCCTGGTTGCCACTGGACAAGACGTCGCTTTCTTTCTTCTGTACTTAGTATCAACCAAAGTTTAGAGACACCATGAGCCTGTAATAGGCTAGGATTGTCAAAACAACGTATAAAAAGCTGTATAAGTTCAGCAGGAAAAATAGACTCATCCTCTTGCTCACCATGAATAACGGGTTGCAAAAGGTGCCTTTGTGTAAGAGGGCTAAGAATATTAACAAGCTCTTCTGGGATTTGACGTTGAGAAAAAGAGGAGGGAGCTGGTGAGATATTTTCTTTCTCGTCCTCTTCCATGGCCTGGGAAGGCGTAAAAGTTGAAAGGGCCGCAAGCAGAACAAAAGCACTCACTGTTGATTTAAGGAAATTCTTCGTCATCATAATCACCATTGTTAAATAATAAAATAAATGTATGGCGAGAGTATACCATATAAAATGGGGTTATCAATATTTAATTGTATTCAGTGACAACTTTGAATCGGAATCACTGCCAACTTTGCGCCGGGATACGCAAAAGTCCTCTGCCTCGAAATAGCTCTCTAATTCCAATTCATTTTCTAAATAATCTTGACTTAAACAGTCAAATCCACAACGAGAAAAACTTTCTATAACCTAAGATCTGAGAAACGGATTATCTCTCTTTCAAAAAAAACGCGGAAAAAATAACTCTCCTGACAAAATTGGATTGTTAATGATTAGTTCTTGTCTCGGTCTCTCGTGGCAGACTTAAGGTTTGATCGGCTTTTCAGTGGAAAAAACAACACCTCCTTTATGAACCCATGTATCCATTTGTTGCGAGTCCGATTCTTTTTCTTTCAAAAAAAGAAGTCCTCCCAAAAGAGCATTTGAATTCCAGTCGTCTAATCGTGCTTTCGAAACAAGTCCGCCTAGCTCAATGAGCCTGCGGGTTCTTTTTTTCCGCTCCTGAACATTTAAAGAAGCTTCCAATTGTTTGAGACGGTTTTTCCGTTGCTCAAGCTTTTTTCGTTTTTCAATGAGGTTTGTTTGTGTCATGCGCTACTCCAACAGAAAAGCTATGTTTACTCAAGAAATTATACAGAACCTGAGGATACAAATCAAAGAAAATAATATAGAAGCCATTGAAATAAATAAAAAATAGGAATAAATAGTATCAAAACTCGCCGAAGGCGTTAGAGGCGGATTCATCGAATCTAGCCACTACGCAATATGTGTTGTGGCCAACACGGCTTTCAGATAAAATAACCCCTAGCAGATACGCCATTAAAATCAGAAAAAAATAGGCTCGCTAGCCTTACCTCACCGAAGCTTTTATAGCCAGAAACCCATTTCATAATTCTGAAATTTTTTACAATGA
>JAKBAL010000491.1 GCA_021809225.1 Pseudomonadota bacterium
CAAGATTTCTGATCTCTATTTTATCTTGGCCAACTTCGTGAACCATATCTCCTAAAATGCTAAATGTTGTCACGACCAAGGGTTTTGCAGAAACGGAAGTAGAGAGCATCAAGAGAAAAAGAAAAAAGCGCATTAGTCAATTCCTTGTTGTTGTTTAAGTATACCAAAAGGAGCAAATATCAAAGAAATCCCATAAATCAAGCCTGCAATCAGAATAATCGAAGGGCCGGAGGGCCACTCAAGGTGATAAGAAAGCAAGAGACCAAAATAACCAGAGGCAATGGCAAAAAAACTTGAAAGCAAAAAAAGTGACCACACATGCCGTGCCCACAGACGAGAGGATACCGCTGGTAACATCATCATTCCTAAAGCCATTAAGGTGCCTAAAGCTTGAAAAGCAGAAACAAGATTAAGGGCCACTAAGACAAGAAAAATAAAATGGTAAAAGCTTCCCCAGCCGCTAATCACCCGTAAAAAACCGGAATCGAAACATTCAATCAAAAGGGGACGATAAATTAAAGCAAGGACACAAAGCGTAAAAGAAGTAATCCCTGCAACCATTATCAGAGAGATCTTGTCTACAGCAAGAACGGTTCCAAAAAGAATATGCATTAAATCAACCTGCGTTCCTTGTGTTGAAACCATCAATACACCAATGGCTAAAGAAATCAGGTAAAACCCAGCAAAACTTGCATCTTCATTCAAGATTGTAAAACGAGAGATAGCCCCTGCCAAAAGAGCCACAAGAAATCCAACTAAAAACCCGCCGCACCCCATGGCAGGTAAGGAAAGTCCTCCGACTAAAAAACCAAAGGCAGCGCCAGGAAGAATAGCGTGAGCTAAAGCATCTCCCATCAAACTCATACGCCTTAATACCAATAAAACCCCCACAGGCCCACATCCTAAGGCTAAAGCGAGGCAGGCCATAAGGGCGCGTCTTAAAAAAACATAGTCCATAAAAGGAGTAATAAAAAAATCGATCATAGGGTTCTCACATTGTCTTCCCATTCACGAGAGGCCTCAATGGCTCGGCGCATGTTGTCTTTTGTCAAAACTTGCGCTGTGGGCCCTCTCATATAAAAGTGTCGAGCCAAGAGAAGTGTTTGAGGAAAATGATCTTGAACCAAATCCAAATCATGAAGAACGGCAATTACAAGGCGACCTTCCTGAACCCATACATGAATAAGCCTCATAAGATCTTCAATGGTTCGTCCATCCACACCTGTAAAGGGTTCGTCTAAGAAAATAACAGGCGCATTTTGGAGAATAAGCCGCGCAAATAAAACCCGCTGAAATTGCCCTCCTGAAAGGGCTTGAAGAGGCGTTTTCGCAAATGAGGAAAGACCCACTTGCTCAAGCGTTGCTTGCATCTTGTCCTTTTGTTCTTTCGTATAGCGTCGAAAAATACCAACTTCGCGAAAAAGACCCATCGCGATTGTATCACCTACGGTAAGGGGAAATTTTCGATCGAGTTGATTCTGCTGGGCCAGATAAGCAACGTCACATGGACAAAAACCATGAAAAGTGATCTTTCCCTGGCTTGACTTTTGAAGCCCTAAAAGAGTTTTTAAAAGTGTACTTTTACCCGCTCCATTAGGGCCTGCAATCGCCCAAAGAGAAGGAGCGGCAAGATGACAGGTGAGATTTGAAATAATAGAATTTTTAGGATACTTAACAGATATTTGTTTGATATCAATAGCAATAGGGCCTTGAGGAAGACAACGAATCGTCCAGTGTTTTTCTTTGAAGGGTCTCCAAAAAGGGGCTGGGGAATGCTCCATAGATTATAAGGCCCAGAAAATGCCTGCCCATAGCACCATAAGTAAGCTCAACATTAGTGTTAATCGATAAAAAACACCTTGAAGGAGAGGATTTTTATACCCATACATTTCATTTACCATCTTGCAATTAAGAATCATTCTTAAAAAGAACTTATAGATAATATGGGTATGAGGACACTGAAAGTCAATAAAAAGGTGCATTTTAGGTTTTTTCTAATCTATTTTCCTAGCTAGAAAAAAATCAATCTAGAGTAACTTAGAAAAGGTGGTAGGAATGAAAGTCATTAAGATATAATGTTGCGACCCCGTGTAAAACCTGAAAAAATGTAATGATTCGTCTCCGTACAGACCTACGAAAAAGATGAGTGTCACCCCTAAGGCAAAAAATCATCTCAAAAACCAAACTTATCAGATGATACATTTAACCAACTCCTTTCTCCAAATTTAAAGGAGGCAGGAAGATTTTCAGACATGATCCGAAATTGCTCTCTTCGTTTATATTATTTTAAGGAAAATTATGAATACTACAAAACAAGACCGGGCCCACCCTATGGTCGATTTCACAGAACCATAAACAACCACACTTAGGAAAATCATTATGGATAAAAAATTTCTCCAAATATTAACATTAGCCACGCTCTCTACACTATTCATGAGCGGGAGCGTCATTGCCGCGTTAGACTACGCCTGCATCGCGCGTTGCGATGAAGGTTATGAACACTGTAAAAACAATATCC
>JAKBAL010000492.1 GCA_021809225.1 Pseudomonadota bacterium
CTCGAGGCTGGCGCACGCAAAGCAGGTCTTAGCTATACCTTAAATCCTGGGGAAGGCGCATTTTATGGACCTAAACTTGAATTCATTTTAAAAGATGCAATCGGCCGAGAGTGGCAATGCGGAACCCTGCAATTGGACTTTGTTCTTCCCGAAAGGCTTGATGCTTCTTATATTGGAGAGGATGGAAAAAAGTATCGTCCCGTCATGCTCCATCGCGCTATTTTAGGATCCCTTGAGCGATTTATCGCCATTTTTATTGAGCACTATTCAGGAAAATTTCCTCTCTGGGCTGCCCCTGTTCAAGCCGTTGTGGCCACAGTTACACAAGAAGGGGATGAGTATGCAAGGTCGGTCTTTGAAAAACTTAAAGCCGCAGGATTACGTGCGGAGCTTGACCTAAGGAATGAAAAAATTAACTATAAGATTCGTGATCTCAGCCTTAAAAAAGTCCCTTATATCCTTGTTGTTGGGAAACGAGAAGCTGAAGAAGAAACGATAGCCCTGCGAAAATTAGGAGGGGAAGCGCAAGAAATTCTTGCCCTTAACGCCGTAATTGATAAACTAGGGAGTGAGGCTATACCTCCTCACAAACGATCAAACTTGTAAAAAACAGAAAAAAGGAGACTGCTACATATCTAAGATCATAAAAGACGACAAAGCGACCTCTCAAGATGGTCCCCGTGTCAACGAAAAGATTACTTCCCCAAAAGTCCGCTTAGTAGACGAAAATGGGGAAATGAGTGGTATTGTATCTCAAAAAGAAGCTTTAGAGAGAGCCTATGCGGTTGGCCTTGATCTTGTTGAGGTTTCGCCAAATGCAGAGCCACCCGTATGTAAAATATTAAACTATGGTAAGTTTAAATTTGAAGAGCAAAAGCGCCGATCCGAAATCCGTAAAAAGCAAAAAGTTATTGAAATTAAAGAAATTCAATTGCGCCCCGGAATTGATAAGCATGACTTTGAAGTCAAAATGCGCAGCGCTCGTAAGTTTATTGAAGAAGGCGATAAGCTCAAGGTCACATTACGTTATCGAGGCCGTGAGCTTTCCCATCAAGAATTGGGAATGGATGTTCTGAATCGGGTAAAAGAATCTCTCCAAGATATTGCCAAAGTTGAACAATACCCCAAACTTGAAGGCAAACGCGTCATTATGGTCATGGGACCTGTGAAATAATTGTAGTAAGCTCCGTGAACAAATTTTCAGCCACAGCACCAACCGGTGTCATCCTTGGCAAGAAAAGGTTGGTTTTTCGAAGAAAAATCTTACCTTTTCTTGGCCGAGGATCTCTTGGCCGGTAAGATCCTCGGTCAAGAAATGCTAAAGTTTTCCTTTGGAAAACTAAGCATTTCTTACCAAGGATGACACGAGTGTGTGAATCTAATAAAATCAACACGTTGGTGTCTTGGTCATTGCGAGGAGCTTTGCTCCGAAGCACTCCAGCGGCCTAAAATAAGTATTTACCCTGGATTGTTTCGCCTCCTCCGGAAGCTTGACGAATTTAGGAAATATGGCAGGTATTAAGAAATTTACTTAAAAAACTTGTTTTTATTTATAGTAATTACTATATAAAAAAATATTTAATTTGTATATAGATGGTAATGATGAAAACTCAGGTTAGTTTGTTGGTATTAATAAGTATGATGTCATCTTTGTCTCAACCAGTGTTCGCAGGAAAAAAGCGCAAAATTGAGGGAATTCAAGAACCAAATGGCCAGGAAAAAAATGGCTCATCCGTAACAAAAAAAAAGACAGTACCCCTTTTCAAAAGAATTAAAGAAGAAAAAGAAGAGGAAGAATTTAAAAACTCTTCAGAAGGGCAAATTAACCTCACAATAATTAAGATAGAGAAAGAAGAGGAAGAAGAGGAAGAAGAGGAAGAAAACAACCCTGAGCTCTTTTCTCAAGCTTTCCGCATAAATTCAACGGGGCCCCTTTTTCGTGTCACTCGAGAAGAGGACCTCATAGAACAAAAAGTAGTGTGGGATATATTGGCTGGGAGAATCCAGAACAAACAACTTAAAAAAATTGATCCTCGATCTTGGACTAGTCTTGAAGAGAAAATTAAAAAAGACGAGCGGTATCTATATGCTGCGGGCAGAATATTCATCGAAAAAAATGAATCTCCTGGTTTTTTTGCCTTCTCTCTTTGGAATCTTGGAACATTAGCAGAAGTAGGATCTATTGGTGCTCAACTCGTTCTTGGTAAAATGTACGAAAAAGGATGGGGAGTAGGAAAACATGAGGATGTGGCCGTCAAATGGTATCAGCAAGCGGCAGATCAAGGTAGCGCAATTGCCCAATGTAACCTTGGATTCATGTATGGAAATGGTGTTGGCATTGATAAAGATGTAAAGAAAGCTGCCTCTTTATTCCAACTGGCGGCAGATCAAGGTGTTGCTCGTGCCCAATTTAACCTTGGATGTCTCTATGAATATGGTGTTGGCGTTGATAAAGATGTAAAGAAAGCTGCCTCTTTATACCAACTTTCGGCAGATCAAGGTGTTGCTAGTGCCC
>JAKBAL010000493.1 GCA_021809225.1 Pseudomonadota bacterium
ATCTCATTAAGAGTATATATAAAAATACACAAGCCCGATGCTAAAAGAAGTGTGCCCACATAATCAATTTTTTGCTTTACTTTAGGCAAAATGTCTTTTGTTCCATAAATTTGAAGAATAGCAATAACAAGAAATCCTAAAGGGATATTGATGTAAAAAATCCACCGCCAGCTTGCTTCCTCAATAATAAGGCCCGCAAGGGTAGGGCCTGTTGCCAATCCAAATCCGGAAAAAGATAAGATGACTCCCATGACAAAGCCCTGTTTTTCGGGCGAGGCTGTTGTAAAAATAACAGCCCAGGCAGGAGCCGAGAAAATTGCTGCTCCAAGCCCTTGGAGGATACGTCCTAGGATAAGTATTTCAAGGGATTGACCGAAGCCTGTCAAACAAGATCCTGCCATGAACAAAATTAAGCCTACGATCAGTGTATTTCGTTTGCCATAAAAGTCCGCAACGCGACCTGCTGGGATCACAAAAGCTGCCCAGACAAGAACATACGCGCTTAAAAGCCATTGCAGACTGTTTAAGTCAGCATTGATTTCTTCTGCAATAGGGACGAGAGTTAGGTTTACTGCGGTATAATCAACGTTTATTAGAAAGATCAATATCCCAACTGAAATGAGGACCATCCAGGATCGTAAGGAAATGGCTGAAGAAGGGGCAGACATTGGTGGTTCCTTTCTATAAGTTTACTTGAAGATAAGCTAAAACATATTAAAAAACAATTTTTAACCAAAAAATTGAAGGGGCTTAGGAACCTGTTTTTTCCAAAACCAATTCGTAATATTAACAATTGTTAAGAGAATGGGAAGGGGATATAGATAAAAGAGCAAGAGTTCATTTCAGACTTGAATGCGGCCATTTTTGGCAAAAAACATCAAACTGCCCACCTTTCGCGGGCATTCCTCACATCTTTACGTCAATCGAAGATTAACCTCGATTACCTTTTAACAGGTTAAAATCTCTTGATTTTTAATTGACCTTTCGCTTCCTTTTCCAGTAAAGAAGGAGGAAGAATCACCCCAGCGTCCACGTACAAGTGCGTTAAGCTTGACAAGTTCGATAAGGCTTCCGACAGATTTCTTAGATTTGGGTTTTTTTCGATATGTAACCTCTCTAAGCTCTTTAAATTTTTAAATGAATCAGGAAGCCTAACAAGTTGATTATTAGAAATATTAAGAATTTCCAGTTGATTAAGATTACCAATTTCCGCAGGAAGATAAGTTAGCTTATTATTACCAAGCCAAAGCCCTTCCAAGTTTTTAAGGAACGAAAGTTCCCCAGGAAGTTGGGTCAATTCATTTTGAGTTAGGTCAAGTGCTCTCAACTTTTGAAATTCACCTATTTTGGTATCCAAGGATCTTAATTTATTGTTGGGAAGAAAAAGTCCTTGTAAGTTTTGAAGTTCTCCCATCATCTCTCGAGAGAGTGTGGTTAGGTTGTTAGAATTAAGAAAAAGTGCTTCTAAATTCTTGAACTGACCAAGTCCAGTTGGTGGGCGTTCTAACCCTCTTCCAGAAAGAATTAAGGCTTTTTCATCTTGGGACCACCCCTCTAATCCCCTTGCATTTGTTTTAAGAAAAGAAAAATTTCTCCCCTTCAGTGACTCTTCAACAAAGCTTTTTGAGTTAAAAGTAAGACCATTTACCGTAGAAACGGTAGGTTCCTGTCTTACGGTGCGTCGAGTGGATTGATCTTTTGAGGGCTGGACTTGATTTTCAGCTACATTCAACTTCTGAAAAGGCTTTCCCGCATTCTTTGGATCTGAAGCGGCAGAAGTTTGAACAGGACGCAAGGATGGGGAAGGCGTTTTTGCTGTGGGTGGAGTAGGTAATGTTCTACCCAAGGTCTTAGTTTGATCCTCCTCTCTAACTTGCCCTTGATAATTAGCAAGTGGACGTGTTCGAGCAGGGGTATTGTGTTGGCGTAGCGTAGCAGCTGGTTGTGGGGAAGAGACCTTGACCGATGGTGTAGGTAACGGTCTCTTTCCAACTTGTGATTGAAAATCTTTCGCAGCAGGCTTGGCAGCAACAAGAGAAGGAGATTGTTGATTCTGGGGCAAAACAAGTACTGGGGTAGGTGTAGTCGTCCTGACTACCTGAGGTATTGTCCTTTGCGGAGGTGTATTTTGTTGGAATAGTTTATTATCCCCCCTTTTTAAAGTGGCTTGGAGACTCGTAACAGAAGGGGAAGGAGGACGTTGTTCAGTAACAGTTTTTTTTCTAAAAAGCGGCTGTTCTTGAGGCTTAGGGGCAGCGGCTTGATTAAATTTAGCTATCCTTGCTCCAACGGTCCCTTTTTCTTGGGGAGGGTTGTCAACTTTTCCTGCAAAAGAAGAACTAATAGCCGTTGAAGCTAGTAGTCCAGCACTAATAAATAATATTCTATACAACATAACAACACCCATAATGTACTCTTATAACACTATTATTATACATATGTTATATTTAACAAAAAGTAAAAAAGTTAATTAAAAAATAATTAGACCCTCATGGGTGGGAACGAGTCACCCGCC
>JAKBAL010000494.1 GCA_021809225.1 Pseudomonadota bacterium
AACCAGCAAGCTGAAAGAAAAGACAATAGCCGATCCCGCTCCAGGTAAACAGAAAGAGAAAAACGCAAAAAAAGGGTGGAGGATGAAAAGAAAAAGAAAGCCATTTAAGACATCATAAAGATCCCAAAGGGCGAACGCGGGAATATTATACGTCGTTATGCCTTGGAGTTAAGGGTAGACTCAAGGACAATCTACAATTAGATTTAAGAAAGAAAATGATGGCTGATACACATATTCTCATTAATAGCTTAAGATTTAAGCATGTCAGCAATATTGCGCATTAAAGGAGATTTTTAATTTTAATATTGAAAATTTAGACCACTTCATCATTATCAAAATGTTCCGAGAAATTCTATGGAAAACGGGCAATCCTTCCATATTGACTCACCTGACTCACTTTCTTTAATATAATAATAATCAAATCAGATCTGATGTAAAATATAAATCCCTTCTAGCTGTTTAAATAGTAACTTGACACTGACGATCTCGCATCGCGAGTCAATACTATTCACAAGGTGCCCATAGTTGCCACCCTCATGCCTGTGGAAGCCATCAAAAGTACCCTTCTCCCATTTTTGGACGGGCTCTGCAAGAAGGAAGATGATTAGGTTGTCTTCGCCATCACTACTGAGGAATATGCTTCTCTGGCGTAGCTTTCACTCTATGCAGGTCAATGCTGGGAGCGCAGCATACACTTGTCCTCCCATATCTTGAAAATCTATGTGCCCATGAGGAAACTATCGTCAGGGAAAGAGCTGTTGGCTCCATCACCAAACTCCTGGACCTCTATACTGACAACGATATCAACAACTATATTATTCCCTTGGTAAAAATCCACTTATGAAGATCATCAGGTTGGCGTCCAATGAAGCCAATTTTACTTGTCGAGTTTCAGCTACACTACTCATGTGCAATGTTTATCCAAGAGCTGGCCCTAACAAGGAGAAGATTCGACAGTAAAGAACCTTATATGCAGCAAATTTTCAGATATATCCAATGAGGAAATGTTACTGCTTCAGAGAGTGACAGCCACCAAGATTTCGCATATGTGCAAGGTCTACGAAAAGGAGTATGTGCTCAGTGATTTGATCAGCATTCTCAAGCACAGCTCAACTGATGAGCAAGATCAGATTAGAGTCTTGGCCACAGAGAGTTTCAATCGTACTATTTGCCTTATTTAGGTGCCTATGGTCGCTGAGGAACAAGTCTGCGTCATCTTCGCTGGTGTCCGTGGTTACCTTGACAGAATGGTGACCTCTGAGATCTCCAAGTTTGAAGCCAAGTTCATTGCTCATCTCCGCTCCACTCACTCTGCCCTTTTGGAAAAGATCAGAAAGGAAGGAAAGCTCGAGCCCTCTGACGAGCAGGCCCTTAACACCATCCTCGATGCCTTTATCCCTGACTGTGGATGCGCCATGAAACAATGATGAATTTACGTCAATAGAAATTATTAACAAGTACTATATAAAATTATATATAATTTTGACTCTAATTGAGCGGCAGTTCGGTTGAGATGTATAAAAATGTAAGGAAAAAACACATCGCAGTAACGCAAAGAGAAAATTCTTGCGATTTATTTAAGTCATTATTGATTAATATTAGGATTCATACCAAATTTTTCTGGACGATTGATTTGCGTTTGGGGATTCTCCGCATATGCTGAGCTATTCGATAGCGAAACGATGGCTATTTAAGGTGATCATTTACATTTGCGGGAAGGCCCATCCATCGATAAATTGAAATTGAAATTTTGATTGTATAATAATTAGTGATGAACATTCGCTAGTAGTATATGGATATTGAATAAGAGCTGCCCAGTTTATTCGATCGTGCAGCTGAAATCCATCAAAACAGTGCTCTTTTAGAACCTTCTTAGAGCAGCCTCGGTAGAAATTCCCAAAGTTCATCAGTCATGCGACAAATCCAATAATACCGTGAACGATTTGAAGAAAGCTAAAGGCATTTACAGGATGTGAGGGAAGAGAATGCGGCTTTGAATTAGCAGATGTCCTCGGTGAGGGAAGAGAATGCGGCTTTGAAATAGCAGATGTCCTCGGTGAGGGAAGAGAATGCGGCTTTGAATTAGCAGATGTCCTCGGTGAGGGAAGAGAATGCGGCTTTGAAATAGCAGATGTCCTCGGTGAGGGAAGTGAATGCGGCTTTGAATTAGATGAGGAAGTAATTAGACAAAATGCGGACCCTCTTAACGCTCAAGCAGAACAGCTCCGGCTTACAAAACTCAAGTTAGTCAATCCTCAAGCAAGGTAGAGGTCATTTACAGGAGAGGAATATCCAAGCTATCCAACACATACGCCCTCAAAACTTTCAATAGCAAATATAAATTCAAAGCACGACTGACGTGATCATGAACCAGCAAGCTGAAAGAAAAGACAATAGCCGATCCCGCTCCAGGTAAACAGAAAGAGAAAAACGCAAAAAAAGGGTGGAGGATGAAAAGAAAAAGAAAGCCATTTAAGACATCATAAAGATCCCAGACGGCGATCGCG
>JAKBAL010000016.1 GCA_021809225.1 Pseudomonadota bacterium
GGTGTTGAAAGTTTTAAAGACTAGATTGCTCTCGCCACAACGAAGCCTTGAGCGTAGCCTGGTCGGAGCAACTTTCTCTCACAATCTTTAGCCCACTGGCTCCAGACCGAAGCTAAAAATTGCGACCCCCGCAAAAAGCGGGGGGAAGCAATCCAGCTTTAGTATAAATTATATATCCTATTCTTCAACAACATCCACACCCTTAATCAGCAAGAGAATGAAAGCAAGGGGAAAAAATAGAATCGCCCAGAAAATAAGCCAGCCATAACTTCCCCGATAGGATAGAGCTAAGTATTTGTTATCCCTTTGAATTACACCATTCTTTATGGCAAGAATAATACCTACTGGAAAAAAGATGATGATACAAAGGATAAATAATACGACGTTGCCCTTATATTTAAAGGGGTAGCTATGTTTTACTTTGTGTGTATTTGTCATATATTTACCGTAATTTAACCTTCAATTTTTTCCACTACAATACTTGTATTCGTATAAACACACATCTCAGCTGCAATATTCATAGATTTTTCTACAATCATTTCAATCGTAAATCCCTCTATGTCGAATAAGGCGTGGGCAGCAGCTAGCGCATAGGCTCCCCCGGCCCCAATCCCCATAAGGCCACTTTCGCTTTCTAAAACATCGCCTTTACTTGTGACGATGAGAGAGTGTGTTGAGTTCACGATGGCCATCATTGCATCAAGATGCTGGAGATAGGGATCTCTCCGCCAATCTTTAGCGAGGTCGACACATGCCCGAATTAATTGGTGGGGATTTTGCTCAATTTTGGCTTCAAGACGTTCAAAGAGGAATAAAGCATCTGCCGTTGATCCTGCAAAACCAGCAATTACGTCTCCCTTTCCCAGTCGTCTAACTTTACGAACGTTAGATTTAAGAATCAGGTTGCCCGTCGTTACTTGACCATCAGCAGCAATCAGAACTTCTTTTCCCTTGCGCACAGATAAAATGGTCGTACCTTGCCAAGCCGTTGGTTCATTTTCCTTCATTGGCCGTTCTCCAAACTTATGTTAATAATATTAAAATAACATATGGTATGCTTGTTTGTCATCGTATGAAATAAGGAGGACACACGATGGAATATGATAAAAACAATATTTTTGCAAAGATCCTTAGGAAAGAAATTCCTGCTGCCATCATCTATGAAGATGAGTATGCCTTGGCTTTCCATGATATTATGCCAAAAGCGCCTATTCATATTTTAGTGATTCCTAAGGGAGAATTTATTTCTTTTTTTGATTTTTCTGAAAAAGCAACACCTGAGCTGATTGTTGGGTTGGCCAAGGCGATTCACCAAGTTATTAAATCCTTTGGCCTTCAAAAAGATGGCTTTCGAATTCTTTCCAATCATGGTGAAAATGGAGGACAAGAAGTTTTCCATTATCATGTTCACATCTTTGGGGGACGTCCCTTAGGTCGAATGATTGCACAAGATTTATGAAGCAAAAAAAACAAAAACTTATTTCAGGTTGGAGAGAATGGGCTCAATTACCTGAACTTAGAGTTGAAATGATTAAAGTCAAGATTGATACGGGTGCTAAAACATCTTCTCTCCATGCATTTGAGCTTTCAACCTTTACTTATATGGGCAGAGATTGTGTACAGTTTGATGTCCACCCTATCCAAGACAACGACCTTATTACCCATACCTGTATATGCCCCATTGTAGATTATCGATGGATCACAAGCTCGACGGGGCACAGCCAAAAGCGGTTTATCATTCACACAACTTTAAAAATGGGAGAATTTTCTACTCTTACCGAAATTTCTCTTGCAAATCGAGATGAAATGGGGTTTCGAATGTTGGTCGGACGTAACGCCATTAAAAAAGGGATTCTGGTAGATCCGAGTCATTCTTTTCTCTTAGGCCGTAAAACAACGTTAACGAAAAAGTAAAACTCTTTTGACAGGATGGTTTATATGAAGATTCTTATGATGGCACGCAATCCAACGCTTTATTCTCACCGCCGCTTGGTTGAAGCTGCACTTGCGCGTGGCCATACAATTGATGTTATTGATACCCTTCAAGTTTATATGAATATTGCCGCCCACCATCCCCAGATTAAATATAAAGGACAATCACTCGAAGGGTATGATGCGGTCATTCCCCGTATTGGTGCCTCCATTACCCTTTATGGTCTTGCCGTCTTACGCCAACTTGAAACCATGGGGGTTTGGTCTCTCAATGACTCTGTTGCTATTGGAAGATCTCGTGATAAATTACGTTCAATGCAAGTTTTAGCCCGCAAGGGAATTGGGCTCCCCATCACAGCCTTTGCTCACTCCGCAAAATATATAGATGATATGATTGAAATGGTTGGAGGAGCCCCTATTGTTATCAAACTTTTAGAAGGAACCCAAGGTCTTGGGGTGGTTTTAGGAGAAACCCATACCTCAGCTCGTAGTGTTATTGAAGCCTTTCGAAAAGTGAATGTGAATATCCTGCTACAAGAATATATTAAAGAAGCTGACGCTTCAGACATTCGCTGCATCGTCGTGGGCGGTAAAGTTGTTGCTTCCATGAAACGTAAGGGGCCACCAGGAGATTTTCGCTCAAATCTTCATCGAGGAGGAACAGCTGCAAAAGAGAAAATTTCCCCTGAAGAACGCTCTGTTGCTGTCCGCAGTGCTGCCCTTATGGGGCTTAATGTATGTGGTGTGGATATTTTGCGCACCCATCACGGTCCGGTTATCATGGAAGTAAACTCTTCTCCTGGTCTTGAAGGTATTGAAAAAGCAACAGAAGTCGACGTCGCCACAAAAATTATCCAGTTTATAGAAAACCACGCCACATCAGAGCAATCGAAAGCAAAAGGATAATTGATGAAAATCGATAAAATTATAAAATTTTTAAAAAAACCAAGAGGCAGAACGCAACCTCAAATAATATTATTTACGATGATGTTTTTACTAGGGGGGGTTATTGGCGAGACCGTTGAGGCTCAAAGTACTTGTGCCTGCGTAGTCAATGAAAACAATCCAGCATTAAAAGACAACAAAACCCTTACTCGCTATTCTTTTCTTTGTTACGCGAGTCATAGTTTAGAATCGAATCTAGAAGTACTAGAGGAGGGAATTTTGCCGGCAGAAGAAGTCCAAAAAAAGTTTATAAGCTTATTGAAAAAACATCATTATGACGAGTGTATAAAAATAGGAAATAATCTAATTACAATAAAAAAATAAACAAAATATTATATTAAGGTAGTAAGGCATTAAAAAAATGAAAAATAAAAAAACCCCAACGCTCGCAGAGGGGCATGGCAATGTCAGAGGCCTTGTTGAATTTTGGGAATCAGATGCAGCTGTTGCTCACATTATCAAGATTTATAATAAAAATGTTGCTCTCATTCGAGATGCCTTCCTTGATATTGCCCAATCAAAAAAACCTCCTCAAAAGCTTCCTAAGGTAGAGAATGCAACTTATCCGTACCTTGGGATCAAAGTAACAAGCCAAAATTTAAATGTAGATCACCGTATCGCTTTCGGAGCAGTGCTTGAATGCGGCACCTATGGGACAACCTTAACGCGTCCTGATATTTTTCACGCCTACTACAAACAACAAATTGAACTTCTAATTAATCACCATAAAACATCCGTTGTTGTAGGAGAAAGCGATTGGCCTATTCCTTTGCCATTCGTTGATGAATGGGACTCTGTAACTTTTCAATCCGAGCAACTTTGGCAAAGTCCAATCATGTTTGCGCTTCCTAATCTCAGCGTTGTTGATGATAGCATTGTTAACGGAACCTATAAGGTCAAGAAAGGACAGCCTATCCCTCTTGCCCTTTTCACGGGTGAACGGGTGGACTTTTCCTTAGGGCGGCTTCACCACTATTGCGGAACCTCTGCAAAACATTTCCAACATTTCATTCTCCTCACAAACTATCAGCAGTACGTGAATGAATTTGTTGAATATGCCCACAAATGCCTTGAGACAAGTGATGAATACACAGCTCTTATTGAACCTGGGGACTATGTTACCCCTAACCCTCGTCTAAAAAATGAAATTCCTCAGGGTACAAAAAGCCCCATTCTGCCTCAAATGCCTGCTTATCACTTAAAAAAGAAAGGCGATTTAGGCATTACCTTCATCAATATTGGCGTTGGTCCCACAAATGCAAAGACGATTACCGATCATTTGGCTGTCTTACGTCCTCACTGTTGGCTTATGCTTGGACATTGCGCAGGTTTGCGACGCAGCCAACGGTTAGGTGATTATGTCTTAGCGCACGCTTATGTGAGAGAAGATCATGTTCTTAATGAGGATCTCCCTTCTTGGGTCCCTGTTCCCCCCATTGCTGAAATTCAAACGGCCCTTCAACAAGCCGTTGCTAATATAACTGGGGAAAAGGGGCTTAATTTAAAAGATCGTATGCGCACGGGAACGATTGTATCGACCGATAATCGCAACTGGGAATTACGATCCCAAGTCATGATGGAACGTTTTCGCCAAAGCCGTGCGATTGCCCTTGATATGGAATCAGCAACGATTGCTGCCAATGGTTTTCGCATGCGCGTTCCTTACGGCACACTTCTTTGTGTTTCAGATAAGCCAATTCATGGTGAGCTCAAACTTCGGGGAATGGCACATAACTTTTACCGACAAAGTGTCTCTCAACATCTTCATATTGGCATTGAAACGATTCGTATTCTTGAAGAAGAACTTAACAAGGGGGAAGTCGTCATCCACTCTCGCAAATTGCGCAACTTTGATGAACCTCCCTTCCGTTAAGGCTCAGGCCGCTTTCCTACTCAAAGGAAGAGCGACAACTTCTTCTTGTATAATCTTTTTCCCTGTCTTTCGCGCTAAAATAATAATATTCCCAAGAATAATGAGCCCTATGCCAGCAAAAATATGAAGCTCCCACACGAAATTTTCAAAGAGTGTCGAAACGCATAAAGCTACAATAGGAACCATAACCAAAGAATAGGCGGCCTTGCTCGCACCAATACGCCCCAAAAGGGTCAGGTAACACCCAAACGCAAAAATCGATCCAAAAACGGCAAGGTAGAGGAGAGATAAAATATAAGGAGTTGAAAAATCAAATTGGAGAGCAATTCCCTTGAACCAAATCACACCGATCATCAAAAGAGCTCCATACCCCATGGCATAGGCATTGCTTGTCGTCACAGGAATGCTTTCTTTCTGATTCTGCGTGGAAATCATATTTCCATAAGAGGCTAAAATTCCTCCCAAAAGGCTTAAGAAAATACCGAAAAGACTTTCATTTGAAAGATCTAAAGTTGAAAGGGCAGGCCAAAAAGTCATGACCATTCCAATCACGCCACACACTGCTCCTAAGATGACGGGGCGGGTGAGGGGAGTACGGTAAAAAATGAATGAGTTAATAATATTAAAAACAAGAACCATTGAAAACCCAATCGCATTTAATCCACTCACGATATAACGACTAGCCGCGTAGGCAGCCATATAATTCATTGAAAATAAAAAAAATCCTTGGGCAATAAAGAAAAGATGACTCTTCCAAGAAAACTTCAGATTCAGCTTTCTAAAAAGACACCACACAAAAATGAGGAGAGAGGCCAGTCCAAAACGATAGCAAATAGAAACATCGATGGGAATCGTACCTAATTGAAAAGTAATTGCAAACCACGTCGAGCCCCAAATGAACACCGTCATCATGTATAAAAAGATATTCATAAGAACCCCACCCGCGCCTCACTACTTTTTATATAGGAGGAAGGCCGGCTCAGATCAAGAGAATCATTATTTAATTTTTCGCATATGTTCCCTTTGGTATCCCCCCACTTAGGGTTTTCTGGATTACAAGGCAGGGACGAGTGAAAAAAAAAGCTTATTCACGCAAAATAAAGAACGTCTTATTTGATTTTTGTTTCTTTAAACTCAACGTGTTTGCGCACTTTTGGATCGTATTTGCGCATCACGAGTTTTTCAGTGAGCTTGCGTGGGTTTTTCGTCTTCACATAGAAAAAACCTGTACCAGCCGTGCTTTCCATCTTAATTGAAATTGTATTTTTCTTTGCCATTGTCTTTAATCCATCTTAGAAACTGGAGGCAGAATACTCTTTTTGTCAGACCTGTCAAGGCTTAACACCAGTCATAGAATCATCTCTCTAAATTGTAAAGATTTACAATCGTAAGGGGCGGATTATTTAACAATCGCGCCACCTGTAGAATTTTACGCCCGAAAGAACGAAATCAAAGACCCTTCCTTCTCCTGTCCGGTTTTGCTTGATCTATTTCTTTTTCTAAATTTGAAAGTATTTGAGAAGCCAAGCCAAGTTCTCCCTGTAAAAATGCCTCATACATTCTAAGCTCTTTTAATTCTTCTTCAATATTTTTCCTATTTTGTTCTTGTTCATCTGGGCTAAGTTTTCTCTTCTCATGTTTTTTACCCTTTTTAGATTTAAAATTTACGTGGGGTCGATTATTGCCGCCCTTATCCTCCTTTTCACCGTCCTCTTCCATAGCCGAAGAAACGTTGGGCAACACTAAAGCCAGCACAAGAGAGGTTGCGCTTAAAAAGATTGAAAAATTATGTAGAGAACTCATTTTTACAACTCCGTGTTAAATTTAAAAAATTATGAAAAACACGATCAGAATGGAACACCCTTATCGTAAGTTATTATGAAAAAATCTATGAGGAAGTTTCCCTAAACCAGCGCAGAATATAGCCATATCTTCGTAAGAGGCAAACTTATTTTTAAGCCTTTTATCCCACTCGCTCAACCATTTTTTTCTTAATCTCCCCAATCGCTTTTGCCGGATTAAGGCCTTTGGGGCATGTATTGGTGCAGTTCATAATCGTATGGCAGCGATAGAGTTTAAAAGGATCTTCAAGAGCATCAAGTCGTTCTCCCGTTGCTTCATCCCGGCTATCAGCAATCCAGCGATAGGATTGAAGTAAGGTGGCTGGACCCAGGTAGCGATCTCCATTCCACCAATAACTAGGGCAACTGGTTGTACAACAGAAGCAAAGGATGCAATCCCAAAGCCCATCAAGCTTTGCCCGTTCTTCAACGCTTTGAAGCCGTTCCTTATCAGGAGGAGGATCTTCTGCCGACTGGAGCCAGGGCTCAATAGAGTCGTACTGGGCATAGGCAAAACTTAAATCAGGGATAAGATCTTTCACGACATGCAAGTGGGGGAGAGGGGTAATTTTGATATCTCCCTTGCCCTCATTAATATGCTTAATGCAGGCCAGGGTATTTGTACCGTCGATATTCATAGCGCAGGACCCACAAATTCCTTCTCGACAAGATCTACGGAAGGTGAGGGTGGTATCCACCTCATTCTTAATTTTAATAAGGGCATCGAGCACCATGGGGCCGCAGTCATCCAGGTTAAGCTCATAGGTATCCAACCTTGGGTTATCCTGTGAATCGGGGTCATAGCGGTAAATATGAAAGAGCTTCATCCTCGGCCCTTTGGAAGGTGATGGATACACGTGTCCTTTTTGGATGCGAGAGTTGGGGGGAAGTCGAAGTTGAACCATCGTAAAGCTCCCTTTAATAAACCCGTTGGCGAGGTGGAATGACGTCCACTTCTGCAGTAAGCGTGTAAAGATGCACGGGGCGATAGGTAAATGAAATCTCGTCTCCTTGAAGGCGAGCCACCGTGTGTTTCATCCAATCAACATCATCTCTCTCAGGATAATCCTCTCGGGCGTGAGCGCCCCTGCTTTCCTTGCGATTAAGAGCAGACTGGATTGTTACAAGAGATTGCTGCAGAAGATTTTCAAGCTCCAACGCTTCAACAAGATCACTATTCCAAATCATGGAACGATCATTCAATTGAATATCCTTATAAGAAGCTGCAATGTCTTTAATCTTTTTAATTCCTTGTTCCAGATGATCTTGCGTTCGAAAAACTGCACAATGGGTTTGCATTGCACGCTGCATATTTAAACGAATTTCAGATGCTTTTAGGGATCCCTTTGCTTGTCGAAGACGATCAAGCTTTGCAATCGTCTTGTCCCCATCTTGTGGTCGCAAAGGCTTTACAGGGGTTTCCTTACAGATAATTTCTTTTGCTCTGTAAGCTGCTGCACGTCCAAAGACGATGAGATCAAGCAATGAATTTGTCCCTAAGCGATTTGCACCATGAACAGATACACAAGCCCCTTCACCAATAGCCATAAGGCCAGGAACAACCTGTTCTGGATTTTGATCGGTGGGATTAATCACTTCCGCGAAATTGTTTGTGGGAATGCCCCCCATATTATAATGAACAGTTGGTAAAACAGGGATGGGATCTTTTGTGGCATCAACCCCAGCAAAGATACGTGCTGTCTCCGTAATTCCTGGAAGACGCTCATGTATAAGAGCTGGAGCAAGATGTTCCATATGGAGGTAAACATGATCTTTAAGGGGCCCGACGCCTCGCCCCTCATTAATTTCTATGGTGATCGCACGACTGACAACGTCTCGAGAGGCTAGATCTTTCGCATGGGGGGCATACCGCTCCATAAACCGTTCCCCTTCGCTATTCGTTAGATAACCACCTTCACCACGAGCAGCTTCCGACATCAGACATCCCGCTGGGTAAATTCCTGTGGGATGAAATTGAACAAATTCCATATCCTGCAAGGGAAGGCCTGCCCGGAGAATCATAGCATTCCCATCACCCGTGCAGGTATGAGCAGAAGTACAGGAAAGATAAGCGCGACCATACCCTCCTGTCGCTAAAACAACCATATGAGCTGCAAATCGGTGAAGTGTCCCATCTTGCAAATTCCAAGCGATCACTCCTCGACAAACGCCATCTTCATTCATAATGAGGTCTAAAACAAAAAATTCATTAAAAAACAGAGCCTTATGTTTTAGGCTTTGTTGGTACAGCGTATGCAAAATGGCGTGACCTGTCTTATCCGCAGCCGCACAGGCTCTGTGAGCCGGAGCTTCGCCATAATTTATGGTTTGGCCTCCAAACGTTCGTTGATAAATCTTCCCTTCTTCTGTACGAGAGAAGGGGACTCCCATGTGTTCAAGTTCAATGACTGCAGGCATAGCATTGCGACACATATATTCAATTGCATCTTGGTCCCCAAGCCAGTCGGAACCTTTAACCGTGTCATACATATGAAAACGCCAATTATCGCCATCATCCATGTTATTGAGGGCTGCGCTGATCCCTCCTTGGGCAGCAACCGTATGACTTCGGGTTGGAAATACTTTTGTGAGTGAAGCCGTTTTAAGCCCTTGGGCTGCCATTCCTAAGGTTGCTCTAAGCCCTGCCCCTCCTGCTCCCACGACAACCACGTCGTATGTATGATCTGTTATATGATATTCTTTTGTCATGAGCTTACTTTCAACTTAAGAAAATTTTTAAGAGGGAAACGATGGCTAAAAGCGCCATGAGCCCACTAAAAAGTTTTATAGCAATGATCAGAATCCATTTGGTAAGCTCATGGGGGATATAGTCCTCCAAAATCACCTGCATTCCTAAATATCCATGATAAAAGAGAGCAAAAATAAAAAAAATGGCAAGACTGACGGTCCAAGAAGACGAGAACCAAGTGCAGGCTATCGCGAAAGGAGCCGTGAGAAGAACAATAAACGTGCCAACGAACCAGATCCCAAGAGGAATCAAGGCAATAGCAGAGATTCTTTGGACAATCCAATGGTGAAGACCGCTCTTAGCTGATCCTAAACCTCTGGCTCGACGTAGATTCGATTCAAATTTCATAACCACATTCTCCCTCCGAAGATAACTAAAATCCAAGAAACTATTGTTGAGAGCACTGAGGATATAATAACCATCCATCCCGTGAGTCGTACCGCACTCATTTCATAGCCAAGACCTATATCCCACATGAGATGACGAATACCATTGCACAGATGGTAAAAAAAGGAAAAAGACCAACCCATAAGGAGAATAAGACCTATGGAGCTAAGTAAAAAATCTTGCATGGCTTCATAACTTTGAGGGCCTGCAGCAAGAGCCACAAACCATAATGTCAAAAGGACAGAACCTGCATAAAGAACAATGCCTGTTACCCGATGCAAAATGGAAAGAAGAGATGTAATTTGAATCTTATAAACTTGAAGATGGGGGGAAAGAGGCCGTTTTTCTTTAACAGATTGGATCATCAGCAGTCCTTGTTAATTTTTATTTTTATGGTTTTACGCCTCTTCTCTGTCGTCGTCAATGTGAGGTTATTCTTCCCACTCATCGCCCCATTTAATATCCCGTGCCCGTGTATAAGCACTTCCTTCACTTTTGGAAACAACGCGACGTTCAAGTTCAGCATTTTGCCTGCAAAGATCTAAAATAACATGTCCTGTCTTTTGTATTGGCGCTTTAATGACGCGTGCTGTAGGAGTGGGATGGGAATGAGGAGAAACCACAAGATAAGAATATTTTTCATCCTCAAAGGATAAAGTGCCTTCTTTTGCGCGTTTATGATACTTTCCGCGAGGAATACGGACGCTAAAATGACACCAATCTTTTCCTTCTTTAAAGCGAGTAGAGAGAGGGCAGGCGGCACTATGGGGACAAGGAGCTATGATATGAGCCCCCAATTCTGTTAATAAGTGACGCGCTGTTAGCAGATGACCAAATCCTTCTGGAGTGCCTGGCTCTATGAGAATTAAGAGGTTATCTGTCGCTCTATAAGCCTTTTCCAAGACATAAATTTGCTCTTTAAGGGAAAGTTCATTCAGAACATAAGATAGAATAATAGCATCATGAGTGGGAAAAGCGTCACTCTTGGAAATATCATCACGACACCAAGAAAGCTGAAGGGGATTCAGATTATCTTGAGTAAGATGTTGGCCTAAGCGCAACAGTTCAATATCTTTTTCAAAAAGGGTTATACGTTGCAGATTAGGCATATCTTCATAAGCAGCCCAAGCGACGCTTCCCACTCCCGCTCCCAAATCTAAAAGAGTTTTAATGGGATTGAGAAAAGGCTGAATCCTGCTAAATACTTGTCGTGTTGCTCCATAAGTCGCTGGAAGACGGGCAGCAATATAGGCGAGACGATGAAGCTGAGAAGAAATAAATTTCCCTTGAGCATAGCGTTGACTCAGGTCAAAGCAGGCCTCTCTCAGCTTGTCCATGTTCACGGGTGCCAATTCTCGATCAATAGCGTTGGATAGTTTTAAAGGAAGTGTTTCCACAAATTCCTCCCAGAATTTCGTTTGTATTTATTAAACCACGCTTGGAGCTGAGATGCCATGAAAATGTGTAATATCCCCCCCCTGCCTGACAAAGGAGGAGAAAAGGCTGCAACAATTGTGACTTTTAAGGAGTTCTCCTATATTTACGAAAAAAGACCTTATTTTAAGTAATATTTAAGATTATTAGAGTATAAATTCCTTAGATAAAAACAATTTTTTTCAAAAAACAAAGAAAATATTTTTGAGAAGGGAATTACCATGAAAATACTTATCAGTGCTGTAGTCATTTCAGCGAGTCTCACGTCTCATGTGCAAGCGTGTAGCGATATTTTTATTAATAAAGCGGGATATCATATTGAAGGACGCACTCTAGATTTTCTAGTTAATCTCGCTTTTCAGGATAGGATTGGCTTTATCGGAGACGAAAACACAACGGACGTTGTGCTTGATGCAGAGCGCATCCCGAGTACGCAGCTTACATCATGGAAAAATAAGTATGGTTATTTTGGTCGAGCTGCTTTTAATGGCGAAAAAATGATTGATGGAATGAACACACAAGGATTTTCTATAGCTATACTTTATCTTCCTGGGACTAAATTTCCTGCTTATGATGAAAACAATAAAAATCCTGTCTTGGCAATTTATGACATAGGTTCTTACCTCCTATCACAAGCGAGCACGGTTCCAGAAGCATTAAAATTGCTTCGCTCTCATCAACTTGTAAAATCTGCGTTAAAAGCAAAAGAAGGTTATTTTATAAAAGATATCCCAATTCACTATGTTATTCGAGATAAAACAGGCGAGAGTGCCGTTATCGAATTTATGAATGGACAGGTGCAAATTTACGAAAATGCTGGAAACATTATGACGAATGCTCCTTCCTTTGATTGGCAGCGACAAAACGCCAGCTATTATGATTCTCTATCAGCGAACGATAAAAAACCCAATGAACAATTTAGTAAGAGCTTTTATAACTATGAACACATATACAAGACCAGTTCATTTAAAGGGGAAGCTAACCTCATGGGGTTGCCAGGAGACTTTACGCCTCCCTCCCGATTTGCAAGAGCCTCCGTGCTCTTAAACAACTTACCAACTCCAGCCTCTAAACAGGTTGCTTTATATCAAGTGAGTTCCTTAATTGATTCATTGGCTGTCCCAGCGCTTGAAGGTGCCTCACCAACGCTTTGGAGCTCTATTAAGGATTTAGATGAAGGGGTTTATTATGTAAAAAATATTGCATTATTTCAGGGAGATAGAACTATATACCCGATGTCAATTACGAATGGTTATACAGCCTTTGATCTAAAATCCATTGATTTTAAGGTTCCCGGTCCTGCATA
>JAKBAL010000017.1 GCA_021809225.1 Pseudomonadota bacterium
GGGTGAATAGGAGAGGTAAATTGCGGATCTGCGGAAACAAGGATTCCAGCGCCTTAAAATTGATGGAACTCTCTATGATATAGATGAGGCCCCGGCCTTAAATAAAAAAATTAAGCATGATATCGAAGTTGTGGTGGATCGCCTTGTGATGCGCCCTGACTTAGGTCATCGCCTTCCTGATGCAATCGAAACCTCTCTCAGGCTTTCCGATGGACTTCTTTATGGAGAAAACGCAGATACGGGAGAACGGCATACCTTTTCTGCGAAGTTTGCCTGCCCCGTATCAGGTTTTACCATTGATGAAATTGAACCGCGTCTTTTTTCTTTTAACAGTCCTTTTGGAGCCTGCCCGGGATGTGACGGTTTGGGCGTGAAGATTGTTTTTGACCCTCATCTTATTGTTCCCAATCCCCAACTCACTCTAGGGGAGGGGGCCATTGCCCCCTGGGCAGGGGCTTTTTCCCATTACTATAATCAGGCTTTGGCAGCTGTTGTTGCTAAATTTGGAGGACGGATGGATGAGTCCTATGCCAGTCTTCCGCAAGATACAAAAGATGTCATTTTTTATGGGTCAGGGGGGGAAAAGATTTCCATCACTTACCAGGATGAGGCCCGAACTTTTACGCAAAATAAGCCTTTTGAAGGGGTCATTCCCAGTCTTTCCCGACGGCAGAAAGAAAGAAAAGAGCGCTACGGTCAACCGGAGGAAATGAATCGCTACCAGAGTACATTGCCCTGCGAGGATTGCCAAGGATATCGCTTGAAACCAGAAGCATTGGCTGTGAAGATTCAGGGCCTTCATATTGGCCAAGTGACCGAATTGTCTATTGGCCATGCTCAAGCCTGGTTTGAGGAACTTACAGAAAAGCTCGGTCAAAAGGAAAGAGATATAGCGGCCCGTATTCTAAAAGAAATTCAAGAACGCCTTGGTTTTTTGGTGAGTGTGGGGCTTGGCTATCTCTCACTTTCAAGGGCTTCTGGAACCCTTTCTGGCGGTGAGAGCCAACGCATCCGTTTAGCCTCGCAAATTGGTTCAGGCCTGATGGGTGTTCTTTATGTGCTTGATGAGCCCTCCATTGGCCTCCATCAAAAGGACAATGATCGACTTTTGGCGACATTGACGCGTCTTCGGGATTTGGGAAATACAGTTCTTGTGGTTGAGCATGATGAGGATGCCATCCGCATGGCCGACTATGTCATTGATATGGGGCCAGGGGCAGGGGTGAAGGGCGGTTTTATTGTAGCCCAAGGAACACCTCAAGAAATTATGGAAAATCCAGCAAGCTTAACGGGGCAATATTTGGTGGGTGCGCAAAAAGTTCCCCTCCCCAAAGAGCGGCGCAAACCAAAACGAGGGCAAGTCTTAAAGGTCGTCGGAGCCAAAACCCATAACCTGCAAAACATCACTGTTGATTTTCCTTTAGGAACTTTTACGTGTGTCACGGGCGTTTCAGGGGGAGGAAAGTCATCCCTGATCATTGAAACCCTTTATAAGGGATTGGCCCAAATCTTAAACGATAACTCTGCCATTCCAGGGCCCCATGATCGGATTGAAGGGATCGATTTGATTAACAAAATCGTGGACATTGATCAATCCCCCATTGGGCGCACCCCAAGATCCAACCCAGCAACCTATACGGGGGTCTTTACCCCAATTCGGGAATGGTTTGCAGCCCTTCCCGAAGCGAAAGCTCGAGGCTATTCCCCTGGGCGTTTTTCTTTCAATGTGAAAGGAGGGCGTTGTGAAGCCTGTCAAGGGGATGGTGTCATTAAGATTGAAATGCACTTTTTGCCCGATGTGTATGTGGAATGCGACCAATGCCATGGCAAGCGGTACAATCGGGAGACGCTCGAGATAAAATACCGGGATAAATCCATTGCCGAGGTGTTGGATATGACCGTTGATGAAGCTCTTGTATTCTTTGAAGCGATGCCAAGCATCAAGGACAAACTTTCAACCCTTTCTCAAGTGGGCCTTGGCTATGTCCATGTGGGACAACGGGCAACCACTCTCTCAGGGGGGGAAGCTCAGCGCGTCAAACTTTCAAAAGAGCTTTCTCGCCGCGCCACAGGAAAAACCCTTTACATCTTAGATGAACCCACAACAGGTCTTCACTTTGATGATGTGCGAAAACTACTTGAAGTTCTTCATGCCCTTGTGGATCAAGGGAATACAGTGATTGTTATTGAACATAACCTTGAAGTCATAAAGACTGCGGATTGGATTATCGACTTAGGGCCGGATGGAGGAGACGAGGGGGGGAGGGTGGTAGCCATCGGTGCTCCCGAAGCCATTATCAAAGTTCCTGAAAGTTATACGGGATATTATTTGAAGGGATATGTAGAGGACAAAGCTTAAAGAACTTTACACTCAAAGTGGTGAGTGTGTAAAAGTTAAGAAAGAGTTAATGTGTAAAGTAAATTTTACATCAAGTACGCACATTATACACAGAGAAGATTTACCCTTTTTTCGCGAATGTTTCGTCAAGAAAATTTTTCATTCAACCCGATAAGATTTTATCTTTACTTTAAAAAACGGCTGTGAATCAATGTGTTAATTTTACCTGCCTAAAAATGCAGCATTTCAACCTAAGTGAAGATTGGGGCTTCATAATTTCCTCTCTCTTTCACCCTATCCACAAAGTTATCCACAAGATGCGTGGATAAATTAACAAATCGTTAATTTTCTTAAGAGACGAGTGGAAATGGTTTCTACTCTTTCTTGACATAAAGAGAAATGCGAGGAATTCTAGCACCTATGAGCAAAGAAGCATCTTCCCTTGAATGCGGCATTTTAACCATAAAGAACTATGTTCAAAGGCTTCCTTCCAGTCCTGGCGTTTATCGCATGATCAATGGAAGAGAAGAGGTGCTGTATGTGGGCAAGGCGAAAAATCTTAAAAAGCGAGTTTCCAGTTACACTCAGCCTGATCGGCTTCCTATTAGGCTTCAACGAATGGTGGCAGAAACCAAACGGATGGAGTTTGTCACAACCCATACGGAAGTAGAAGCCTTGCTTCTGGAAGTCAATCTGATCAAAAAGCTGATGCCGCGCTATAATATCCTGATGAGAGATAGCAAATCCTTTGCCTTTATTAGGATTACAGGAAATCATCCTTATCCTCTTCTGACAAAGCATAGGGGGGCTAGAAACTTACCCGGGGATTACTATGGTCCTTTTGCCTCTGGGGAAGCCGTGAATACAACTCTTACGGCACTGCACCGGGTTTTTCTTCTTCGCTCTTGTCCCGATCATGTTTTTGCTTCCCGTAAAAGGCCATGTTTACAATATCAAATTAAGCGGTGTAGTGCGCCTTGCGTGAACTATATCTCCCATGAAGATTATCAAAATCTTGTTCAAGAAACGCGTGATTTCTTAGCAGGAAAGACGAATGAAATTCAAAAGAACTTGGCAGAGAGCATGGAAAAGGCAAGCGCTGTCCGAGATTATGAGAAAGCGGCTATTTTTAGAGATCGCATCCGATCTCTGACGGCAGTCCAAGCGCGGCAGATGATTAACACCCAAATTTTAAAGGACGCAGATATTTTTGCGATCACGGCTTTAGGGGGGAAAACATGCGTTCAGCTTTTTCTCTTTCGTAATGGGTCGAATTATGGGGCTCATTCGTCTTTCCCAAGTCATGGAGAGGATATTAGTTCGGAAGAAGTTTTAGAAGCGTTTATCGCGCAGTTTTATGAAGATGCACCGTCTCCGCCTGAAATTCTTATCAGTCAGCCCCTTTCCAATGTTAAGCTGTTGGAAGAGGCCCTTTCTCAAAAAGCGGAAAGACGTGTCCATATCCGCTATCCTAAATCGGGGGCTAAGGCAGAACTTGTCCGTCATGCCCTTCATAACGCCGAGGAATCCTTACAACGTCACCTGGCAGAAAAGGCTTCTCAAGAAGATCTTTTGCGCTCATTTATGGAGTTGTTTGACTTACCCATTTTCCCTCACCGCATCGAAGTTTATGATAATAGCCATATCCAAGGGGCTCAGGCCGTGGGGGGCATGATTGTCGCAGGCCCCGAAGGATTTCTTAAAAATGCTTATCGCAAATTTAATATTCGCACTAAAGAATTATCCCCTGGGGATGATTATGGAATGCTGCGTGAGGTTCTCACGCGTAGGTTTTCCAAAGCCCTCGCTCATGATAAGGATGATACCACTCAATGGCCAGATGCAATCCTCATAGATGGGGGGAAAGGCCAACTCTCAACGGCTGAGTCGACCTTTGCAGATTTAGGCATTTCTGATGTTCAATTGATTGCCATTGCAAAAGGCCCGGATCGCAACGCAGGGCGTGAGACATTTTATGTGCCTGGGCGAGAACCCTTTCAGCTTCCTCCCAACAACAAAGTTCTATACTACCTCCAACGTCTGCGCGATGAAGCTCATCGTTTTGCAGTGGGCGCCCACAGGAAGCGGCGAATAAAAGCTATTTCTGTTTCAAAGCTGGATGAAATTTCCGGCGTAGGGGCAGCGAGGAAACGGGCCCTCTTACGACATTTTGGCTCAGCCAAAGCCGTTGAAGGGGCAGGTCTCAAGGATCTTGAGATGGTAATTGGGGTGAGTCAAAACTTAGCAAAAAAAATATATGATTATTTTCATGGAAGAGAGTAATATGAATATGAATATGAGTGGGAGAAGAGCGTCTTCTTTCAGTCCGTGACAACAAGTAGCGAATAAAAAGGGTATGCAGTCAACAACACTCCCCAATCTTTTAACGTTTATGCGGATTGCACTCATTCCGGTAGTGGTGGGGTTATTTTACTTTGACCGCCCTTTGAGTAATTGGCTTGCAGCTTTCTTTTTTATTTTGGCCTGCATCACGGATTATTTAGATGGATACTTTGCAAGAATCTTAAAGCAAACGACAAATTTTGGTGTCTTTCTCGATCCTATAGCGGATAAGCTCCTTGTGGCCGCAACCCTTCTTATGCTCGTTGGATTTGGTCGTATTCAAGGTATCAGCTTGATTCCTGCAGTCATCATCCTTTGTAGGGAAATTCTTGTTTCAGGCCTTCGGGAATTTTTAGCAGAAGCCCATGTCTCAGTTCCTGTAACCGAGCTTGCGAAGTGGAAAACAACCATCCAGATGATAGCACTGAGTCTTTTGATTATTGAGAATGTACCTGGATTCCCCCTACCTATCCATCTGTTTGGAATTATTGGGCTTTGGATTGCGGCTCTTTTGACGTTGCTCACAGGGTTTGACTACCTTCGAGCGGGAGTGAAGCATATGGGAGATTAAGACTCTGTGAGCTTATGCTCATGGTATCTTGTATTCTTCGTCTGGGTCTACTCGCCGAAGCATTATCACCCTTCGCCAAGCCTATATCCCGCCCGCCTTCATAAAGAACTGCTTTCGTTCTCTATCTGGCTTGCTAGCCGAAGCTGCAGAGCAGTGAAGGCTGGAGACTCGCCCCCTTCCATTCTTAAGCTTTCGTATAGTATTTTGCGTAGGCGAGCAAAATTTTTAATTTCCCTCTGGAAATCTTTTCTCGTCTAAGGTATATAGAGCCCTTAAAGGGCGATTAGCTCAGCGGGAGAGCGTCTCGTTTACACCGAGAGGGTCGGGGGTTCAAATCCCTCATCGCCCACCAGTCAAACTAAGGGGTTTAGAGGTTTTAACGGAGAGTTAAAAACCTTCGGGGCCCCCCGTATATTTTTGGACAATGCAAGATAACACTCCATTTAAAAAAAGTCCGATATAATCAGTAGCAGAGATAAGTAGGTTTTTTGCCCAACAATGGCAAGGACAGGGCCAGTTCTAAAAAGAACAGCACTAATACCAATTAAATATAAAAGAGATAGCCATGCCTTCAAAAATGAAAGTGTTTTTTTATTTTTTTATTCTTGGTTTTTTATTCTTTACTTTTCCTGATATGGTCATCGCAAATACTAAAAATGAAATTCCTAGCTTGAAAGTATTGGGTTCAGAAGACTGGGTTAGAACAAAAATGGAAAAGTATCCCGAGCTTACATGGTTATTAGATACAAATGTCCAACAAACTCAGGAAGGTAAATCAGAGCCATTTCAATATAGCTGGTCACAAAAAATCACAGGACAACATTACCCAGAGTTTGAAAGAACTATCTTAAGTATGCTTTGTTTGTATCTCATAACAGATGGAAGTGAGGAAGCATATCAACGCCTTACCGAACTTCAGCCTTCGGATAATAAGCTTACCCGAAATTCTTTTCAGCGTTTACATGAATTTGCAGATCACGTTCTTCAACAAGCCCCGAACCAGTTACAAGCTGTTGAGATTAATCTTCTTTTAGGCGATCTGGGAAAAACACAAACGGCACGGCAAAAAGCAGAAGGATTTGGAATTTCAGAACCAGATCATGATCGTTTTTTAGCGGCTTGTTTAAAGGAATGCGCAAGCATATTTCCTACTTTTCAGAATCTTAAACCAGAAATTCAATCAGAACTCACAAAAGGAGCTGGACTTATTCATTTTGGGCACATGACTCATGTGGAAGGGGGGCCAGGCATGCTTACGCAACTTAAAAGATCAGATAAACTGGAAAATGATCCCTCAGGTTTTGACCTTGAAATCCTGACCCAAATCTGTGATGTGAGTGCCGCTCGTGCTCATGAAGACAATAGAGGATCAAAAGTGTTAACAGAGAATACCTATAGAGCTCTGGAGACGGTAAAAGATGCATTGCGTAACCTTTCTACTCAGAGTGAAGAAGAGACCCTAAAATATTACTTAGCGGCACGCGCTGAATGGCTAGGATTAGACAGGAATGATGAAGCTCAACAATTTATCTTGGCGCGTCTTGGAGCCATGATGAGGCTCTTTTCTAAAGAAGAGGGAAAAGCCTTGCAAGCTGGATATGAATCTATTTCTAAAGAGCAGAAAGAACTTTTAAAGAGTGAGCTTAATCCCTTGATTTCTAGAGATGAGAAAACACCTACCTATGTACCGGCCGTTTTCGTGAATCTGTTAAACACATACTCAAAGCAAGGCTTGGGTAAAGATAAAGCCATCCAGCGCTGCCTTCAAGAAGGCGTCACTTTTATTGCAAACGTTTTACATCAATATCGCAATGGAAAAGCAAATCGACCATATGACCCAACTCTTACCCTTAATTTTAATAAGGTTGCTGGCCAAGTCAGAGACCATCCTAACTTATTGAAGGATCCAAGGTTCTCAATTGATAAGGATGGCCACGTTGAGATTGTGGCGACATTTTAAGGAATTTTTTATTGTGATTTTCACAAAGCCGCAACAAACCTTTTAAACAAATTAGCTTACTATGGGCAAGGAAGTTCGTTACCGTTCAAGACCCACACGCGCCACAGGAATTACTTCCCCCTGATGAATCTTTGTCTCCTCTGATGATTCTGTAATCCGTTTCAGATAAGGATTCCAGAGGAAAGGAAAAACCTTGCGGGTCCTCTCCTGTTTCAGGTTTAGGTGTTGCTTCCAGCATCAAAGTACTTAAGATTAAAAAGATAAGGTTTCGTTTTATTTTCATATGATTTTTTAGAATTGGAAGATGAGGGTCACTGAGTAAATTTATAAAAGGGCACCCTACTTTTATTCTTATCTTCCTTGAATGAGGAAAATAAAGAGCTGTAGGATGCCTAATCACTGTTATAACGATCACCGCAGAGAAGCTTTTTTACTAAACTGCGATGGTTCGTGGTGGATTAGTTATTCGTTCCACTGCTTTCTGCTGGTGCAGTAACATCAGCCGGGGATCCAAAAACTCCAGAATTACTCTCTGCTGGAGCAGGATTGTTTCCTGTTGAAGCAGTTGAAGCAGAATCATTCCCCATTGAAGCAGAGTTATTCCCTGTTGGAGCAGAGTTATTCCCTGTTGGAGCAGTTGGAGCAGAAGCACTCTCTGATGGAGCAGCACTTTCACTTGAAGTAGTTGATCCTTGAGCTTTCACATTTGTTTCCAAAGCAAAAACACTAAGTACTAAAAACAGACTTAAAAACTTTATTTTCATTTGGTTCTCCCTTGTTTTTTATAACCTATTTAAGTTAGGCAATTATAAAACTAGCATGTTTTTTAGGGTTGTGAAAGAGAGAGATATGTATAAGATCAAAAAATTCTTCCTGGGTTCCCGGTATTAGCTTGCTAACACTTGGTTATGCCTTGTGGAGAGGCTCAATGTCTAGAGAATACAATTTTAAAAAAGAGAAAAAAGCGTTTATGCCCTCCAATACTTTTACTGAAGTTATAACTCTCATCGTTGCTTATCTTCTAGGGTCTATTCCCTGGGGACTGCTTGTCAGTTGGTTATTTAAACTTCCCGATCCCCGTACGGTAGGGTCACATAGTATTGGTACCACAAACATACTGCGCTCAGGCAACAAGAAAGCAGCCATTCTTACACTTATCCTTGATGGGCTTAAAGGAAGTTTCGCGGTTATTTTTGCCCTGATATTTGCACCTTCTCTTCTGCAAATTTCGTGCATTTTTGCTGTTATTGGTCATATTTGGCCGGTTTGGCTTGGATTTCGGGGAGGAAAAGGAATCGCAACTGCTTTTGGAGCGATCCTCATCTTAAGTTGGCCTTTAGCCCTTATATGCCTTGTCAGTTGGATTGCTATTGCGGCCACAACACGGTATTCATCTTTGGCGTCTCTCATCACCATCCTTTTATGTCCGCTTTACGCTGCTTTTTTAAGCCGAGAAGATCTCATTATAACGTGTTTAATGCTGGTTCTTATTCTTGTGTGGAGCCATCGGAATAATATCATTCGTTTAGTTACAGGGAGAGAATCAAAAATTGGCGAACGTAGCCCTTCACCCCCCCCTGAAGTCGGATGAGAATCTCCTCAATTGGCTTCAGCTTTCACGGTCTGAAAACGTTGGGCCGCTGACGTTTCATCGCCTTCTCAAAAGGTATAAAACCCCGAAAGAGGCCTTGATGGCTTTGCCCCACCTCGCGTCCCAAGGGGGATTGAAGCGCCCCTTAAAAATTGCATCCCGGGATTCCGTTGAAAAAGAGCTCCTCGCGACTCGTGATTATGGGGCAGAGATCTTGACCTTCGATGATCCTTTTTACCCAAGTCTCCTCCGGCATATAGATTCAGCTCCGCCTGTCCTTACGGTTAAAGGAAGGCTTTCGTGCCTTCAAATGTCTCTACTTGCGATCGTAGGCGCGCGAAATGCTTCTGCTATGGGAAAAAAAATGGCCCATCACTTTGCTGATGGATTGGGACAACTCGGTTGGGTCATTTCCTCTGGCCTTGCCCGTGGTATCGACGCTGCTGCCCATCGGGCAAGCCTTCCCTATGGAACGATTGCTGTTCTTGCGGGCGGGCTTGATCAAATTTATCCAGCTGAAAATGAAGATTTATACATGCGCATCGGTGAGACGGGGGTTCTGGTGGCAGAGTCCCCCTTTGGAACTCAACCTCAAGCAGCCCTCTTTCCCCGTCGAAATAGAATTATTTCAGGAATTTCACGCAGTATCTTAGTTGTCGAAGCAGCTCTTAAATCAGGGTCTTTGATCACAGCACGCACCGCTTTGGAACAAGGGCGAGAAGTCTTTGCCATCCCTGGCCACCCTCTTGATCCCAGAGCGCGAGGGTGCAACCAATTGATTAAAAATGGGGCTGTTCTTGTGGAAACTCTTGAAGATATTGAACAGGAAATCTCACCCGCAACGCCGCTTCGCCTTGAGGAAGCTTACCCCTCTTTTGAAGAGATCCCTCCCTCTCATTCTTTAGATAGGGCTCGCTACATTCTTAACGAAAATTTAAGTATAGTTCCGATAAGTGTTGACGAACTGATCCGAGAATGTCAGTTGTCGGCATCTGATGTGTGGATTGTCCTCCTTGAGATGGAAATTGCGGGACGCCTTGAACGCCTACCCGGTGGTAAGGTTTCCCTTAGGGAAGAATGGGAAAGTATATGAACGTTGTTGTCGTTGAGTCTCCGTCAAAGGCAAAAACAATTGAGAAGTATTTAGGCAAAGACTATACGGTTCTTGCGAGCTTTGGTCATGTGCGTGATTTGCTCTCCAAAGACGGCTCTGTAAAACCAGATGAAGACTTTGCGATGACGTGGGAAGTGGATGAGCGCGCCAAAAAGCATATTGATGCAATCGCCAAGGCTTTAAAAGGCGCTGACAATCTTTACCTTGCCACTGACCCTGATCGAGAGGGAGAAGCCATTTCTTGGCATATTCAAGAAATTCTTTCCCAAAAGGGTATTTTAAAGAATATCAAATCTCAACGCATTGCCTTTAATGCCATTACCAAGGAAACGGTTGCAGATGCGCTTGCTCATCCGCGAGAAGTGGATAGCCAGCTCGTGGATGCCTATTTGGCCCGTCTTAGCCTGGACTACCTTGTTGGATTTACCCTGTCTCCTATTCTGTGGCGTAAACTCCCGGGAAGTCGATCTGCAGGACGGGTGCAATCGGTGGCCTTGCGCCTTGTCGTGGATAGGGAAAATGAGATTGAAGCCTTTAAATCCCAAGAGTATTGGACAATCGAGGTCGAATTCCTCACAGAAGAGAAGAAATCCTTCAAAGCACGTCTGACCTATTTAGATAGGAAAAAACTGGATAAGTTTTCTCTTCCATCTGAAAAAGAAGCACGAGACGCTGAGCGAAAAATTGAAGCGGGAACATATCATGTTGAGTCCGTTGAAAAAAAACGGGTCCAACGCCATCCGCGCCCGCCATTTACAACGTCAACGCTGCAACAAGAAGCCTCTCGCAAATTAGGATATAGTCCCAAAAGAACAATGCAGCTTGCCCAAAAACTGTATGAAGGCGTGGCCGTTGGTGGTGAAACAACGGGTCTGATTACCTATATGCGTACAGATAGTACCCAAGTTGAGGGGAGTGCGATTGCTGCTTGTCGCGATGTTATCGAGAAAGCATATGGGAAAAAATATATTCCCGAAAATCCTCGTCAGTATAAGACTAAGGCCAAAAATGCTCAAGAAGCACACGAAGCCATTCGCCCTACAGATCTGGCCCGTAAGCCTCAGGATGTCACTCAATATTTAGATAAAGACCTTTTTCGGCTTTATGAACTCATTTGGAAACGAATGATGGCGTCCCAAATGTCGAGTGCTGAAGTGGACCAAACAGCCGTTGATGTGATGAATCAAGGGAAAGATATTACCCTCAGGGCAACGGGTTCCATCCTTGCTTTTGATGGTTTCTTGACCCTTTACCGTGAAAGCCTGGATGACGATCAAACAGAAGAAGATGAAAATAAGCTTCTACCTCCCCTTCGGGAAAAAGAAGATGTTGACAAGCAAAAAATTCATCCCGAGCAACATTTCACCCAGCCTCCTCCTCGGTACACAGAAGCCAGCCTTGTCAAGAAAATGGAAGAATTTGGGATTGGGCGTCCTTCCACCTATGCTCGTATTCTTCAGGTCCTCCAAGAGCGGAAATATGTACGCCATGAGAAAAAAACCCTTATCCCAGAGGATCGGGGAAGAATCGTTACGGCATTCCTCCTGAATTATTTTCGCACCTATGTCGAATATGATTTTACGGCTCACCTTGAAGAGCAACTCGATGAAATTTCGAATGGAGAACTTTCCTGGAAAGATGTTTTAAATCAATTCTGGGTACCTTTCCACGAAGCTATAGATAAAGCGAAAGACCTTAAAATTCAGGAAGTTTTGGAACAACTGCAAGAGGACTTAGACCCTTTCTTGTTCCCTGCTCTTGAAGACGGGAAAGACCCTCATGTCTGTCCTCGCTGTGAAAAGGGTCATTTAGGTCTACGTCTGAGTAAATTTGGGGCCTTTATTGGCTGCTCAGAATATCCAGAGTGTAAATATACAAGGTCCCTTCTGAGTCCAGAAGAAGGTGAAGCCCATTCTTACGACGAACCTTTTGAACGGCTTTTAGGAACGGATCCTGAAACGAATCTGTCCGTTAAGGTGAAACGCGGACCTTACGGATTCTATGTACAACTTGGTGAAGCAACGTCAAAAAAAGAAAAACCAAAACGGGTTTCTTTGGCAGCTGGAATTTCTCCAGAAACAATGACGCTTGAAGAAGCCATCGCTCTTACAGCTCTTCCTCGGTTGGTAGGGCTTCATCCCGAAACAAAAGAACCCATCACGGCCGCTATTGGACGGTTTGGGCCTTACGTAAAGTATGAAAAGACCTTTGCTTCTCTCAAAAAAACAGATGATGTGCTCACCGTTGATTTGACACGAGCCCTTGAACTGATTGAAGCAAAAAAAGCAGCGCCTCCGCGAAAGACGGCGGCTCCTAAGAAAGCTGCTCCTTCTAAGAAAGCCGTTCCTTCTAAAAAGACGAAAGCTGCCCGTGGCAAAAAAGGATAAACGCATTCCCTTTAAAAAGAGAAAACAATCTGGCCATAAACGCAAAGAAAAGCCCCATTCTCGCCAGCTATTATCTTCTGTCCTATTAGTGAACGTTTCCCCGGAACTTTCTGAAGAAGGCGAAGTTCTTCTGACGCCTGTTGAGGCTCTC
>JAKBAL010000495.1 GCA_021809225.1 Pseudomonadota bacterium
TGTTTTTAATGCTGATTTAAAGGCCGATAAAACCTTACGCGACGAACTTAAGAAAGCCCGTCCAAGTATTGGATTTCTAACGGAAGAAGGGGAAGAAATTATAGGGGATGACCCGACACAGCGGTGGATCATTGATCCTTTGGATGGAACAACAAACTTTCTGCACAGTATCCCTCACTTTTCTATTTCTTTAGCGCTCGAAAAAGAAAATGAGCTTATTGCAGCTGTTGTTTATGACCCCATTAAAGATGAGCTTTTTTGGGCAGAAAAAGGCAATGGCGCGTTTATGAATGATCGACGTATTCGTGTCTCCGAACGCAAAGTTCTTTCTGAATGTCTTTTTGCAACCGGGATTCCGTTTAAAGGCCATGTCAATCATGAGATGTTTCTTGAGGACCTGAGACCTTTTTTATCTGAAATCGCTGGTATTCGACGATTTGGGTCAGCCGCCTTGGATTTAGCGTATGTGGCGGCAGGTCGTTATGAAGGGTATTGGGAGCGTGATTTAAAGCCTTGGGATGTTGCAGGTGGGCTGCTCCTTGTTCGAGAAGCAGGCGGATATACGACAACTTTTGAAGGGGGGCCTTCTACCCCTTATAATAAAAACTATATTGCTGCCTCTCCCTTTGCTCATGGGCACATGCTTAGACTTCTTTCCTGATCCATTTCTTTGACTTTCTTGATAGTCTCAAGCGTCAGCTCATAAATCATGGACTTCTTATGAAACTTTCTCTTGCTGCGCTCTATAAAAACCCAAAGCCCTCTCTCAAAGCTCTTCTTTTATCAAGTTTTGAAGAAGATCTTCTTGAAAGTGGGCTTCAAAACCTCCTAGAGCGCTGTTATAATATTCAAAAGAAAAAAGAAGTTTTAAGGCTTCCGGCCTCTCTTTTAAAATCAGATCCCACCAAACCTCTTGAAATTCTCGCGTCATCCCCTCTTTTTGGCCCCTCTCCCCTTCTTATACTTGATAAAATGACAGATTCTTATGTTTCTGCCTTAGAGACATTTTTAACGCGCATTCCTGAGAGTATTTTTTTTATTGTAACAACTGGATATTTAAGATCCACTTCGCCTCTTCGCTCTTTTTTTGAGTCTGGAAAATCTCTTGCACACGTTCCCCTTTATGCACCAACACTGGCGGATATTGCCTATAATATTAAAGAGATCATTAAAGAATATGACCATACCATAGAAGACGCTCTTCTCATACACTTGTCTCATCTCTATTTAGAGACGCCTTATCTTGTTCGGAGTGAGCTTGTTCCTTTTTGTCTTTTTTTTGAGAAACCTTCTTTTTTAAAAAATGAAGATTATCTTGCCTTTACAAAACAAACACTCTCTTCTGAGGTGCAAAGCCTTGAGTTTTTCTTACGTAAAGACAAAGCCTTTTTAACACGTCCTTCTTCTTTCTCATTTATTCCTTTTTTAAGACTTTTAAACTTTCATATGACGCGTTTACTTGAGATGCGTCCTACTCTTGCTCTTTCTTCTTCCTCTCTTAAATGGCCTCGATTATCCTTGAAGGACAAAGACCTTTATGAAAAAGCACTCCAGGTTTGGACAACCTCTGACATTTTAGAGGTTCTTTCTGTGCTGCATGATTTTGAAATCAAGGTTAAAGAAAAAGGAGAACAAACAAGTGAAGAGCTTATAGGAGAGTTATTTAAAAAATTTTAAAAAAGCGTTTTTTAACTCACTTAATAAAAAAAGACAAGATAAAAAAAAGAGACAGGAAACTCTGTCTCTTTTTTCTTTAGAATCCAAAACTTAGAAAGTTTTTTCTTCCTGTTACTTTTAGTCTTAAGCCCGATGACCACGACGAACATGTCCACCGCGTGGTGCTGCATACGCGCCGCCACGAGGCATACCACGTCCGTGTGGTGCTACATGAGCGCCACGATGAGGAGCAGGACGATATTCTTCATCATGAGCGCGAGGAAGCCTCATTTCATGATCTTGTGAGGCTTCATAAGCTGCATGGGCGTCCTCTTCACGGTCGGCGATATGAAGTGTTGCCACCATAGCGTGAGCATCCTCATCTTCGCCTTCTGCTGCTTCACCACCGTGTTGAGAACCCTCATTAGAACGCTCTTCTTCTTCACCTTCTGCTTCAGCTTTTAAGTCTGTTACAAAACGATTCAATTCCATTGGATTATCTTGAACCTCAAAAAAGTGCTGAATCACAGCGAAAGAAATCCGATCTTCAGAAACCTCTAAGCTTTTTAAAGTTGCAACAGCATTTGAAAACGCTTCAACTCCAGGCGCAAAAGCTTTGCTTAGGGCAGCTGACATTTCTGTAACAGCTTCCTGAAGTTGTCCTAGCGTTTCCCGTAGGCGTGGTGCCTGCCGAGAAGTAGGATCTTCTTCTAATGCTGTAGTGATCGCTGTAATCTGGCCAGAAGCTCGCGTCAAAGTGTTTAGGTTACCAAATACAGCCTCAATCTGAGCCTGAACCTGCTGGCCAATAGCGCGTTGATCAACACGTGCAGAGAGACGGGTTA
>JAKBAL010000018.1 GCA_021809225.1 Pseudomonadota bacterium
CTTTCCTTTAGAAGCGGGTATTTCTCCCTTTTTTGAAGTTGCTGGAGATACAGAACAACAACTTCTCATAAAAAAGGCCGCTCAGAGGGTGATGGAGAACCCCGTCTTTCAGCCCACCCTTGACGAACTTATCCTTCGTTTTAGCGAATCCACCTTGAAAGAGCTAGATACCTTTATTTTGCAGACGCGAACCTCTTTCCAAAAATGCGTCCTTCAAGAAATTAACAAAGCCCTTCAGACCACTAACATCACGAAAGAAAGCCTTTTAAAGTCTCTTGTGAAGTCTATTCCTGAGGAAAATCTTAAAAAAGGGCTTGCCTTCTTAGAGCAAGGAAGTCCAACGGATCAGATGCGAGGAACAGCTCTTGCCCAGTTTTTAAGCCTTACTAAAGAGGAAAAACTTAAAAATTACGAAAGTTATCTCGCCATCTTCCTGACCCAACAAGGGGAAAAGAGAGCGCGTTTATTGACCCAAAAGGTTGCCCTTGCTTCTCCTGTCTTTAAAGATCTTTTAGAGGAAGAGGCTTTGCGGCTTGAAAACTGGATGGAAAAGCGCAATGCCTTGGAAATATCCATCGTGTCCATTGCCTTCTTAAACTATAGCCTTGCTTTTTTGAAAGCCTATGAAGGCCTTAAAAAAGATCAATCTCTTTTAGATTATGACGATTTGATCCTCAAAACCGTTTCTCTTTTAAAAAATCCTGGGTGCCATTGGGTCCTTTATAAGCTTGATGGGGGACTTGATCATATTCTTGTGGATGAAGCTCAAGATACGAACCCTGCTCAATGGCAAGTCATTCGTGCCATTGCAGAAGAATTTTACGCAAATGCGGCGACGGATCCGCGTAATCGGACTCTTTTTATTGTTGGGGATGGGAAGCAATCCATTTATAGCTTTCAAGGGGCAGATCCTAAGGTTTTTGCTAAAATGCAGCATGATCTTAGGACTTTTGCTCAAAATTCAGAAAAAGCGTGGGAAGATATTGATCTCACCGTCTCTTTTCGCTCAACCCCAGAAGTTCTTGCAACGGTTGATGCTGTATTTTCTTCACGACCCCTTTCTCCCTTTCCTCTTCACCATCTCCCTTTTCGCAAAGAAGCCCCGGGACATGTGGAACTCTGGCCTCTTTTAACAAAAGAAGATGAGCCTCCCCTTGAGCCTTGGCAGCCTCCCCTTGTTCAGCATTGCTCAGATTCTCCCCAAAAGCGTCTTGCCCAGCTGATAGCTGCAACTATTCAAAGCTGGCTATCTGGGAAGGGGCCTCTGTCCAAACCTATTGGTCCGGGGGACATCCTGATCCTTTTGCGACGAAGAACTGTCTTTGCTGATACCTTAATCCGGACACTTAAAGATCATGGCATCCCTGTTGCAGGCATCGATCGGCTTTGGCTTCTCGAAGGAATTGGCGTCCAAGATCTTCTTAAAATCGGGGAATTTTTGCTCCTTCCTGAAGATGATCTTACACTCGCAACGGTTTTAAAGGGACCTCTATTTGGGCTATCGGAAGAAGACCTCTTCACTCTTGCCTATGATCGAGACAACCGTTCTCTGTGGCAACGACTTCAAAAGCATGGAGAATTTGAGGCTGTCGTGTCTCTTTTAAATGACTTGCTTTCTCGCGTTGATTTTTTCACGCCCTTTGCTCTTTTTAGCACCATTTTGGGTCCCCTTGGTGGCAGGCAGAAATGGCATGCTCGATTGGGGCCTGAAGTCATTGACTCTCTGGATGAATTTTTAAATCTTTGCCTGTGTTTCCAAGATAAGAAAACACCTTCTCTTCAAGGGTTCCTCCACTGGATTTCTCAAGAAATTATTGAGCTTAAACGTGACCTTGATCAAAGTCATCAAGTGCGTGTGATGACCGTTCATGGGTCCAAAGGACTCCAGGCACCGATTGTTTTCCTTCCCGACACAACCCAACCCCCCGTGGAGGTGGACCCTTTTGACTTTTATGAGAAAGCATTGATATGGTTACCACCATCTGCGAAAGATATTCCTTTAACAAAGATGCTCAAGCAAAGATTAAGAGAAAAGCAGCAAGAAGAATACTTCCGTCTTTTATATGTGGCACTGACTCGTGCGGAAGATGCCCTTTATATTTGCGGATGGGAGGCACCTCATCAAGAAACGTGGTATAATCTTGCGAAAGAAGGTCTCCAAAAAATCGGAGAAGAAATCGAATTTGACTTCTCACCTCATCTGAACTTGCAAGGGACAGGGTGGCGTCTGTCATCCGCAAAAGAAGGACATGTTCCGGCCTTCAAAACTGAAAAGTCTCCCGTATTCCTCCTGCCGCAATGGTTGAAGACTCCTCCTTCAGATGAAGTTTTACCTAAATCCTTACGACCTTCAGAAGGGGGAGAAGAGGACAGTTTTGGATCTTCTGTTTTTGGGGAATTTGGAACACAAAGAGGCGTTCTTATCCACAAACTGCTTGAAATTCTTCCTACCGTAGAGAAAAATTTGAGAGAAAAAGCGAGTCTGCGATTTTTAGAAAAAGAGCAGATCTCTAAAGATATCGCCCTTGAAATGGCGAAAAGCGTTCTAAAAGTTTTTGACGCTTATCCTGATCTTTTTAGTCCTCATTCTCAAGGAGAGGTCCCCGTTATGGGGATGGTGGGAGGAGCCCTTCTTTCCGGACAAATTGACCGTCTTATCATTAATGAAGACCATATCTTGATCATAGACTATAAAACTCATTCCCACGCTCCTCAAGGACTCAAAGATATTCCCCCCTCTTATCTGAAGCAGATGGCTCTCTACCAGGCTACATTGACTCAGATATATCCAGAACACCCCATTTTATGTGGGCTTTTATGGACTCAATTGCCTCGCCTCGATCTTTTGCCCGAGACAGTATTGAAAAAGTTCACACCTTTAATTGACGAAAATGAAGGAAAGGCTTACACTATAGAAAGTGAAGCTCGATAGAAAAGGAATCAAATGATGGAAATTTTAAAAGTAACCGATGGGGCTTTCAAAACAGAGGTTATGGAGTCAAAGAAACCTGTTCTCGTTGACTTTTGGGCCGAATGGTGTGGCCCTTGCCGTATGATTGCCCCTATTTTGGAAGAAGTCGCTCAAGAAGTTGGTGATAAGGGTATTATTGCCAAATTAAATATCGACGAAAATCCTGAAACTCCCGCTCTTTTAGGCATTCGATCTATCCCCACCCTCATGCTCTTTAAAAATGGGAAAGTCGTGGGGACAAAAGTGGGCGTTCAATCAAAGGCTGCACTTGTAGAGTGGATTAGATCTGTCTAAGGCATTACAAAACACCAGTTTATATTCATCACATTTGAAGCCACCCAGGAATAAGGTATCTTCAAGTGTGATGAATACGTAATGTATACTTACGATTTTTGAAACCTATCATGGTGCATTTAGTTCGAAGACAACACCAAAATAGGAAGAAGAAAAGCCCGAGTCCATTATTCTCAAAAGTTATATAAATTTTGAAATAGTAAGAAAGTAGAATAAAAAATAAAATCAACCCTCAAGCTAAGAAAGTAAAATTTTTTAGCTTGAGAAGGGTTATACTCAATCAAAATGAAAATTGGGTGTTGAAAAATTTAAAGACTAGATTGCTTCGGCTCTTTCAGAGCCTCGCAATGACGACCTCCCTAATCGTCATTGCGAGGAGCTTTGCTCCGAAGCAATCCAGAAAACCCTTATTTTCATTCAAGATGGTTATACTCTATAAAATAATTGAATTGATGTAGAAATGTTTCTTGCTCTTATGAGATACAAAGTTCCTTTTGAGGAGTTAAAGCCTTATCTAAAGGATCATATTGTTTTTTTAGAAGCCGCCTATGCTCAAAATGCTTTTATTGTCTCAGGGCAAATGATGCCGGATAAGGGAGGTGTGATTCTTTCACCTCTGACGCGACGTGGAGAGTTTGAACAAATCTTAAGGCAAGACCCCTTCATTGTTCATGACCTTGTTTCTTATGAAGTTATCGCTTTTGATCCTTCCCGTTTTCATCCCGATTTTGCTTCTTTTATTCGAGAACCGGAAAGAGAAAAAATTGAACTCGTTCCTTACACTCCTGAATGGGATAGTATTTTTAAAGCAGAAGCAGAACTTATTACACGCGCTTTAAGTGAGGCACTTGTAGACATCCACCATATCGGCAGCACATCCATTCCTGGGATCGTAGCCAAGTCTATTGTTGACATTCTTCCTGTTGTTAAAGACATTCACGACGTTGACCGGCTTACACCCTCCTTAGAGGCCTTAGCCTATGAAGCAAGAGGCGAATTTGGTATCCCAGGGCGGCGCTTTTTTATGAAACGACTGAATGGAAGAAGAACATTCAATGTTCATATCTTTGAAAAAGGCCACCCGGACATTGAACGCCACCTTCGCTTTCGGGATTACATGAGAACCCACCCAGAGGAAGCTGATGCTTATTCAGAACTTAAGAAAAGTCTTATCATACAATTTCCAGATAATATGGAGCAATATTGCTGGGGAAAAGAGGATTTTATTAAGGCTATTGAGGCTAAAGCTTTTCTTTGGCAAGAGCTTTAATCAAGGGGTTTCCCCAGCTACGTCAAGGTTATACCGTGGGAGAGAAATCCAGAAAAAAACAATGTGTTTTATGAAAAATTAACTCCTTAAGGCTATTCTGATAATATTAAAATAAAGATGTAAACCTTAGAAAAATAAGGAGTAGTCATGAGTAAAAAATTTTTTCAGATAATCAGAGCATCTCTCTTTTTATACTCTATTTTTGCTTTGTCTTCATCAATAGTATTAGGAGAAGAGTCAAGAAACGTAAGTGAGTATCACCAGAAAGATTGTAGTCATAAGAATAAATGCATGGATGTGAAAGTGTGCGAGCAGTCAGGCGAATGGTGCCAAAGCCAGTGTGGATCGAGCGATGAATGCTTCCAAAGGTGCGTCCTGCAAGAGTTATCTTGTCTAAAAAAGTCTTGTGAAGATTGTACAGGAACGGATGTATGCACGAAAGCGGAGGAGTGTCTGGACACTCAACTTCACTGCCATCACCATTGTGGACATGACACATGGTGTTTAGACGCATGTGACAAGAGGGCGTATTCCTGTATTAAAAACCATTTCAAAGAGTTTTGTAAACATAAATAGATCATAGAAAGCCTAATAATCTCAAACACGAAATGCAACAGCATCTTAGTATACTGTTGCATTTCGTGTTTGAGATTAGAGTTCAAGAAGGATTTTTTAAAATATCAGATCCAGCCCCCAAAACAAGGCGATATGGACTTGTTGAAAAGTATGAGAGATTGATTAAAGCGCACTTGGATGCGTAATGAGTGGTATAAACTCGTCGTTGAACAAACTTAAAAAAGTCTTGCCATAAAGGACTCCCATGAGATAAAGCAAGGATAGGGGATGTGATCGAAAAAGGAGGTGTATATGTCATATTATGATAGTATCATAGTCGAGAAGATACATGCATATCCAAGTATGTTCCATAATTCTGAGTTAAGTATTGCGACAGTGGTCCGACAATTGTAAGATCAGGAAATAATTTTGTAGGACTATTGAGCGATAAGCCTTTCTTTGGTGAGAACTTTAATCAAAGGTGAGTTATGACCAATCTTTTTATTCTACCCACCCGCTTAGGGGATGCGATCTTCACAACCGGCGTCATCGATAAATATAAAGATGAGCGTTCTACCATTGTCGCAACACCGCTAACGGCCCCTCTCTTTGCTGATCTTCCCCATCTTGAGAAGTTAATTGTTATGGGTAAAAAACCATGGAAAAAGCATTGGATTGATCTATGGAAAGAAACCCATAACACGTCTTGGAACCGTATAGTTGATTTGAGAGGCTCGGCTCTCTCCTATCTACTTAAGGCAAAAGAACGGTATGTATGGAAACAACCCCCCCCACATGACCATAAAGTGGTACAAATAAGCCAATGTATGGGCTCTCAAAACCCCTTGTCTCCTACCTTGTGGTTTTCCGAGGGGCGCTTGGCGCGTACAAAACTTGACCGTCCCACTCTTGCAATAGCTCCTGTCGCTGGTTGGACGGGAAAGCAGTGGCCTATTCATAATTTTATCACCCTCTTAAACGAATTTTGTAAAGATAATCCTGAGGCTCAAATTGCCATTTTTGCAGCCCCCAATGAAAGAAATCAGGTGGAGCCTCTCTTAAAAGCCCTCCCCAAAGACCAATGTCTTAATACCGTTGGGGGACATCTTTTGGACTCGGCTTCTTTGATCAAATCTTCTCGTCTTTTTATTGGTAATGATTCTGGGCTTTTGCATTTAAGTGTGGCGGTCGAAACTCCAACGATTGCCCTTTTTGGACCTTCCAATGATATAATTTATGGCCCTTGGTCAGCAAAAACGCCTTCACCCCATCGCGTCCTTCGTGCCATGCCGTTACCTGCAAAAAAGATTATCCAAACACCTGAGGATACGACTTGTTATATGGACAAGCTTACTATTGCTGAGGTGAAAGAGGTTCTCCATGAGAGATGGCAGAATTTGTGAAGGTTCAAGTTCATTATTAGTACTCTAGCTCTAAATAAGGACGAGTTTTTGTAAGGGCTATTTCGTCTTTCTCCATACTATCAAAATAATTCCCAGCCAACACCAATAAGATCAGCTTTGGTAAAAGTAAACCCTTGGCAAAATTGATCATTGACTTTTACTCAATAGCCTTGTTTCAGGCTGTGTGGAGTGAAGGCACACTTACCTCCCTTTCAAGCTTTTCGTCATGAAGGGCAAGAATCCGATCCATGCATTACTCATAGTAAAGCGTCTTCCCATGATCCAGGGGAGAGTCCCCTTAGGCAGGAACTCCCTCTCCCTTCTCATTTCTCCATTCCTAGTGACTGAGTAATTCTTTCCAATCGCTCCATGTAGGATTTTTAAGCTTAAGATGTATATCGTCAGAGGGGCCCTCTAGAAATTCTACTTCATACGTAGTGTCGATGGAAGACTTCAAATAATTTGAAGTTGAACGGCTTACTTTCTTTACATCGTGTTTTAATCCACTAGGATCTACTGCATACATTTTCCAATCAAGGTTTCCTTCCTGTACAGAGGGTTTTTTATTGTTAAGATATTCTGTAATAAGGTGCTGTGTTTGAAGAGGCTTTAGCATAGGTCCTACCGCAGGAGTTATAGTCATCGGGGAAATTTCTAAGATGTCGTCTTCAGGAGAATCATTTGTTGTAAAACGATACACGCATTCCAGACTATGGCGTTTGTGACCTATCGATGTCATTGATGTTATTTTTGTTCCATCGGGTGTGTATGGCCTATTGTGAATCTCCCATTCAATTTCATAATCCCCCCAAGAGAAGGTTTTGTTTAAGAGAGGGAACCAGTAGCCGCCGTGTTCGTATGAGATGTCCGTTGCTTCTAAATGAGGGCAGTGACTCGCTGAAATGGGATCAGCTGAGATCAATAAAAAGGTGGTTAAAACCAAAAGCCCAGTATATTTTTTTTTCATCATTTCTTTCATCTTCATATGTTAAAGGTGTAGATCTTTTTACTTGTGTTTAGAGTAAAATAAAATTCTTAATATATGGTTAAATCCCCTATCTCGGGGCAATATTACAGTATGTAGCAAGAATTTGTAAGGACTCACCCATCTCCACACGGGGTGAGTCGTTACATTAAATGAAACAAAAAATTATAATGATTAAGTTCTAACTTCTTGCTTGGAGAAAGTGCACAAATCTAGCTCTTTCAACATATGACCCTAGGATGCCCGACAAAAAAATAGCTGGAACCCCTATGAGGGCCCAATACCAGGTATACATACCCGGTTCGCCATAAAGAAAATAAAATCCCACTCCACAAGCTATGCCTGTAAAGATGCTTAAATAAACGCCGAGCCTTGACGCTTTTTGCCAATAGAACCCCCCAAGAAGGGCGAAAGATAAGGCCACTACAGGTATATTTGCAAGAATCATCTTATCAAGAATGTGATCCACAAAAGCATTTGCACCGATGTAAGAAAGTCCTGCACAGACAAGCGTCAGAAGGAGGCTCCGTTTAATTCCCTTCTGTGATACCGAAGCTTTGGTTTCTCCAATCAGGATTGTCACCATGGCGCTCCAGACACCAGCAAGGGTTGTTGATGCAATGGCAAATAAGATCCCAAAACCAAGGCCTCTGACTCCGACAGGCAAAGCATGATGGATAAGGTATGGCAAAGCGTGTTCTGATGCTTGCAATTGAACCCCCTTAATGGATAAAAAACTCGCAGTCCCAATTCCTAGTTCATAAAGAAGAAAGACAAAAACGGCTGCAACAACCACGGAAATATAGGCAATCTTGGGGGACTGAGCCGATACAATTTTTTGAGCGTACCACGGGGCTAGAATATAACTAAACATGGTAAGAACGATAAGGGAGAGCACAAATCCAGGAGGCAAAATGTCTAACCCCTGACTGATCGATAAACTCGCTTCCTTGCTATTCAATGCGGGATCTAAATTCCATGAAAAATAAAGCAAAAGAGGCAAAAAAATGAGAACCCCTAGAAAACTCACCACATCTGTCCGAATGATCGAAACAAGGCCGCCTTTCAAGGTCATCATCAATACAACGCTTGTTAGTATTCCACTAAGAATCCATGCATTGAGATGGGGGAACAAGGGAATAAAAAGAATAGATAAGGATTTAATGTAAGTTGAACTAAACCCCACCATTGCGATAAACAATATGGAGGCTGTGATCAAACCAATATTTTTTCCATAGCGTTCCGTAAAATATTGGGCTACCGAGATACCATCAAACACCTTCCATTTTTTCGCGACAGTTACCGCGTAAAACAGAAGTCCTATCAAAAAAATAAAGGGTAATATTAAGGCCCACCATTGCGCGGCATAGCCCAAACCGGAAAAAGCGAGCAGCGTCCCTGTATTGAACTCCGTCATCACAAGAGTCGCTGTTAAAGCGATGAAACCTGTTTTGCGACCCGCAAATAAATATTGTTCCTCACTCTTTGTATTTTTTAATTTAAATACTCCGATGAAAGACAGGAAAGCAAGGAAAGCAGCAAAAATAAGCCAATCGTAAAGAAGCAAAGGTCGATCTCCCCTGTGTGATACGATTATTCAAACCCCTAAGCCAACATCTATGCGAGACGGTGGGGAGCAAGATAATCACGCACAATTGTTTCAGCGATTTGAACAGCATTGAGAGCGGCTCCTTTACGTAAATTATCACTGACAATCCAGAAGAGAAGACCATTTTCAACAGATTTGTCACTCCGAATACGGCTCAGAAATACAGAATCTTCGCCAACAACTTCAGCAGGCGTTACGTATCCATCCTCTTGGCGATAATCAATCACAGAAAGTCCAGGAAATTTCCGCCATAAGGCACGCGCTTCCTCTACGGATAAAGGATTTTCGAGTTCAACAGCCACAGCAATAGAATGACCAATAAAAACGGGTACGCGAACGCAAGTGACAGCCATTCCCACTTCAGCATCCAAAATCTTTTGTGTTTCCACGGAAACTTTTGTTTCCTCAAACGTCGTTCCATCAGGTAAGAAACTGTCCACCTGGGGAATAATGTTAAAAGCGATTTGCTTTGGGAATTCTTCTTTGATCACAGGCTGGTTCATAAAAATGGCTCGTGTTTGATTAAAAAGCTCATCCATGGCAGCGCGTCCCGCACCAGACACAGATTGATAGGTTGAAACCACAACACGCTTTAGGCCAGCCGCATCGTGTAAGGGTTTGAGGGCCATCGTTAAAGGGATCGTCACACAATTGGGGTTTGCGATAATATTGCATTCTTGGTAGCAGGAGAGTGCACCTGGGTTTACTTCCGGAACGATCAAAGGAATTTCTTGTTCTTGGCGGAAATGAGAAGAGTTATCAATAACAATGCAGCCGGCTTCAGCTGCAATAGGCCCAAACTCAGCTGAAACTAAGCTTCCTGCTGCAAACAAAGCAAAATCAAACCCCGTAAAATCAAAATCCGTGATGGGAATTACATCTAAAATGTCGTCATCCCCGAAAGAAACGCGCTGACCTATTGAGATCGAAGACGCCACCGCCTGAATTTCACTAATCGGAAACTTTCGTTCTACAAGCGTATTTAAAATCTCTCGCCCCACATTTCCAGTGGCGCCGACAACAACAACCCGATAGCCCATAATCTTCTCCCTACATACGAATTAAATTTGATCCCCACGCAAAACCGCCACCAAAGGCTTCAAACAACACAAGGTCACCCCGTTGAATGCGACCATCTTTCACCGCGTGGTCTAGAGCTAAGGGAATGGATGCTGAAGAGGTATTCGCTTGATCGGCTCCTGTATGAATGACTTTTGATTCTGGTAACCCTAACTTCTTTGCCGTTGCATCAATGATACGTTTGTTGGCTTGATGAGGAACAAGCCAATCAATCTCATCTTGTGAAATCCCATAGATCTCTAAGATTTCTTGGACGACCTCTTCTAACCGATGAACAGCATTACGAAACACCTCGCGTCCATTCATGTGAATAGTCCCGGTTGTCTGCGTCGTACTTGGTCCCCCCGTCATGTAGAGGTCATCATACCCACAACCCCCGGTTCGCAACAAACTCCCAATAATACCGCGATCCACCTGGGCTTGAGCCTCTAAAACAACGGCACCTGCTCCATCCCCAAATAAAACGGCCGTGCTGCGGTCATTCCAATTCAGAAGGCGGCTCATTGTTTCAGATCCAATAACAAGCGCTGTTTTTGCCATTCCTTGCTTCAAGTAGGCATCCGCTGTTGCAAGAGCAAAGACAAATCCGCTACATACAGCAGATTGATCAAAAGCAAAACCTTTCGAAATCCCTAATTTTGACTGAATACGTGTTGCAGTTGCAGGAAACGTATGATCTGGAGTTGAGGTTGCAAGAATAATCATATCGATATCTTGAGGGGTAAGTTTTGCAGCACTCAAGGCCCTTTTAGAGGCTTCCACTGCCATATCAGATGTATATTCACCTGGGGCTGCGAGGTACCGCGCACAAATGCCTGTTCTTTCGACAATCCACTCATGAGAAGTGTCAAGATGTTTCGGAAGCTCTTGATTAGTAACCCTTTTTTTGGGAAGGTAGCTTCCAGTCCCTATAATAACAGAACGAAGAGTCATTTATTCAGAGCCTTTTGCAAGGGTAACTCTGAGGAAAACTCTTTAAGAAGATGTTCATTCACATGGGACGTGACCATATCAACAGCAAGATCAATGGCATGGACAAATCCAAAGGCATCTGTTCCCCCATGGCTCTTAATCGCGATCCCATTCAAACCTAACCATATTCCCCCGTTATAACGCCTGTAATCAAGACGGAGAGATAGCTTTTTTAGCATGGGTCTTGCTAAAAGATAGCCAAGACGCGCGGCCCAGGAACTTTTGAAGGCTTCTTTAATATAGTGAAGAGCAAGATGCATAACGCCTTCCCCTGATTTTAGAACCACATTGCCTGTAAATCCATCCATAACAACGACATCGACCGTGCCCCGCATAATATCGTCCCCCTCAATAAAACCATAAAAATTATTTTTGATAGAAGAAGTACGAATAAGATCAGCAGCACCCTTTACAATGGTGCTTCCTTTAATATCTTCAGACCCCACATTGATGAGCCCTACATTGGGTTTCGGTAAGTGGAGAACGTAACGAGCAAAAATTTCTCCCATAATCGCAAATTGTTGAAGATTTTTAGAAGAACATTCCACATTAGCGCCTAAATCTAAAATGACGACTTCTCCTCTTAAAGTAGGAGCAAGGCTTGCCAGAGCGGGGCGATCAATACCCGGCATGGTTTTTAAAAGCATTTTCGCCAAAGCCATATAGGCCCCCGTATTTCCCGCGGAAATTACGCTTTGCGCACGCCCATTTGCAACGGCTGTAATGGCTTGGCGCATACTAGAGTTTGGAAAACCCCTGATAGCCGCACTTACCGTTGTGTCTGAAGTTATAACGTCTTCACAAGGGATAAAAGTAACTTGTTTTGCCAACATTTTTTCTCGCGCAAGCAAAGGCTCGACGGCTCCCTTCTCCCCATAAAGGAGAAAGTGAACAAAAGGATAACGTTGAGCTGCCGTCACCAAGGCTTGGATGATAACTCCAGGTGCCTGATCTCCGCCCATTGCATCGACAGATAATGTAATAGTCACTCTAGAATCTCCCTCCTTATGGAAGATGCGTTAAGCAACAGATGATCCTTGTGCTGTCTGTCCTAAAACCTGACGCCCTTTATAGTATCCACAGGCAGGGCACAAGTGATGGGGGAGCTTGTGATCCCCACAATTGGAGCATTCCACACTCACAACTGGCTTAAGAGCATGATGAGCCCGTCGCATTTTGCGGCGAGAAGGGGACGTTTTTTTCTTAGGAACTGCCATTGTTACTACCTATCGTTCTCATGAATGTTAGATTGCCTGTTTAACTTAAAAAAAAAAGAACATCA
>JAKBAL010000019.1 GCA_021809225.1 Pseudomonadota bacterium
TTATCGATTTCACAAAGGTAGGCGATTTAAAGGTTTTTATGGATGAGGATCATCTTCAATTTATTGAAGAAATGATGGCCAAGAAAGGATTTTTGGACACTGACACGATGAAGTCTATCTTTAGTCTATTGCGACCTAATGATCTGGTGTGGTCCTTTTTCATCAAAAACTATCTTTTAGGCCAAGTACCTCCTGCCTTTGACTTTCTTTATTGGAATTCCGATTCCACGCGCCTTCCTGCAAACCTCCATAGCTTCATCTTACGAAAATGCTTTCGAGAAAATCTTCTGATGAAACCCGGAGGGATTGAGATTAAGGGAACGCCTCTTGACTTACGAGATATTTCAACCCCCACTTTACTTTTATCAACCCAAGAAGATCATATCTCCCCCTGGGAAAGTAGTTATCCAGCTGTTCATCTTTTCAAAGAGCCTGTAAAGTTTATCCTTGCTGGGTCTGGGCATGTAGCAGGAGTTATTAATCCCCCCTCCCGGAATAAATATTGTTTCTTTACAAGCTCTGAAGTTCCTTCTCATGCTGACGAATGGCTTAAAGTGGCTACGAAAAATGAAGGCTCGTGGTGGAATGCCTGGCACGACTGGGTTTTGCCTTTAAGTGAAGAAGCAACATTGCCTTTGTCTGCTTATCCTTCTCTTGGGCCTGCACCTGGATCTTATGTACAAGAAAAATAAAATTTCTAATTTTATTGAATATGTTTTTTATATGAAATTTATCTAACTCTTTAACCAAATTTTAAAAAAATTGTCTCAAACTTACTTTAATAAAAACCGCAGTGAGAGGGGTCTTTTACCTTTTCTTTAATTTATGGAGCCGAAAAATGACACCTGAAACTCTTTCCTATGCATCGAATCGTATTTCTGAAAAAGAGAGTTATCTTAAGCGCGTCATTCTTTCCTGCATGATTGGGAACGCTCTTGAATGGTATGACTTTGCCCTTTATGGGTACTTTGCGACAACTATTGGCTCTCTTTTCTTTCCCAAAATTAGTACGTTTGCATCACTCATGGCCACTTTTGGTGTTTTTGCTGCAGGCTTTATTATGCGCCCACTTGGTGGAGCTATCTTTGGCCATATTGGGGATAAAATTGGTCGAAAAAATGCACTTCTGTGGTCAATCTATCTTATGGCCATTCCCACAACACTTATTGGACTTTTGCCAACCTATGAACAAATTGGCTGGCTAGCCCCTCTTCTCTTAACTCTTATTCGTTTGGCCCAAGGACTTTCCATGGGAGGGGAATTCACAGGTTCAATGATTTTTGTCGTTGAAAACGCCCAACAAAGAAATCGCGGACTTTATGGCAGTTTAGTTGTCTTCAGTCTTCTCATTGGAATTTTAGTGGGATCTTCTGTTTCTACCCTTCTTTGCTATGTTCTTTCTGAGGATCAAGTCCTCGATTGGGGATGGAGAATTCCATTTCTTTTAAGTGTGGTAGGAGGATTTATAGGATCAATAATGCGACGGGTAATGCATGAACCTGAACAATTTGTTCAAGCTAAAAAGCAACATAAAGAGCTTTCCGCTCCTCTTATCGAGCTTTTTAAATATCATTTTAAAACAATTGCTTACGTTGTAACCATTGAACTCACTCTTGCGATTGGTTTTTATCTCATTGTGACCTTTATCAATACCTTCCTTACAGCCTTTTTGAAAATTGATATGGTCACAAGCCTTATGATGACAACCATAAGTATGGTTGCAATGGGAGTTGCTATTCTCTTTGCTGGTTGGCTTTCTGATCAAATCGGTCGAAAAGCTGTTCTGATTCCAAGTGCCCTTGCTTTTGTTTTCTTCGCCTATCCTCTTTTCATATCCCTTGAAAGTAGTTTTGAGGGGGCTCTGATGGCGCAAACAGCCCTTTCATTTATTATGGGTCTCTTTTTCGCCCCTTTCCCAGCAACCCTTGTTGAACTTTTTCCAGTTAATGTACGCTATTCAGGGCTTTCCATCTCCCATAGTATCAGCATGGCTGCTTTTGGTGGCACCGCTCCTTTTATTGCAACTGGACTTATTCATCTTACAAATAATAATGCATCCCCCGCCTTATACTTAAGCGCGGCGTCACTCATTTCTGTCGTTGCTCTTTTGTTTATGAAAGATCGGTATAAAGCAAAATTGATATAGATTAAAGAAACCTTCATCTTGATCAAGAGCTTATATTCCTTTAAAACCAAAGCTAGACAATAGCGTTCTAAAGGATTTTCATGAACGATTTTCACGCAGTCTCCGCCCATACTCTCGAGGAACTTGCTGATTTTTTTGAAGTTTCCTGGCCTGAAGCAGAGGTTGATTTACTAGATGAAAGTTTAACAGTTTCCCTTCACAATAACCTCCACTACCTCATTAACAAGCATGAAGTTACACAACAAATTTGGCTTGCATCCCCCTTCACAGGAGCCCATCACTTTTATTTAAAAAATGGAAAGTGGTGGTGCACGAGAACAAATATAAGCTTGGAAGAGTTACTATGCCAAGAACGAGATACCTATGCTACGTGAATCAAGCTATCTAGAGAGTGAACTTATTCAAAACAGACATCCGGGGAAAAAATCTCGGGTTTTACAAAGAATTATTCCTTATATTCTTCGCTATCCTCGAAATCTTATTTTTTCGTTTTTGGCTGTCTTTGTTGCTTCACTTACAGTTTTAGGCTTTGGAGTAGGCCTTAGACATTTTGTAGATTATGGATTTTCCGAAAGTTCGCCTTTTGGACTTACAGGTTCGCTCATCGCGCTTTTTGCCATTGTTTTGATAATGGCATTTGCAAGTTATGGACGTCTTTATTGGGTTTCTCAATTGAGTGAACGCGTTATTGCAGATTTGAGAAAAGAAATTTTTTCCCATCTTCTTAAACAAGATCTCAATTTTTTTGAAACAACAAGTCTTGGGGAAATTCAATCTCGTCTTACAACCGATACAACTCTTTTACAAATTGTTCTTGGAACATCAGCCCCTATTGCCTTGCGTAATATTTTAATTATTTTCGGAGGATTGATTATGCTCCTCCTCACAAGCTCTTTTCTGACAGGAATCAGCACTATTATCATTCCGCTTGTCCTCATTCCCATTCTTGTCTATGGAAAAAGGGTTCAGAAATATTCCCGTTGGGCCCAGGATAAAACAGCCGATGTTTCTGCCAGACTTGAGGAAACATTTGGTGCCATCCGTACCGTTTTAGCCTTTTGTCGTGAACCTTATATGACTCACCTTTTTTCAACACAAGTGGAAAATACCTATCAAGCGGCTTTAAAACGAGTTGAAGCTCGGGCCCGTTTGACGGCTCTTGTTATGGTTCTCGTTTTTAGCGGTATTGGCGCTATATTATGGTATGGAGGACATAGCGTTCTTCAAGGACATATGACTCCAGGACAGCTCTCCGCTTTTCTTTTTTATGCGGCGGCTGTTGCTGGAGCGGCTGGCTCTTTAAGTGAAATTTATGGAGATATCTTAAGAGCCGCTGGGGGCACGGAAAGAATTTTTGAGTTCTTAGATTTAAAAACAACGCTTAAAGCACCTGTAGAAGTTCAAACTCTTCCTTCTCCTCCTCAAGGACATCTTCAGTTTTTAAATGTTTCATTTTCTTATCCTTTACGACCGCATCACCCTGTGCTTAAAGATGTTTCCTTTGAAGTTATTAAAGGAGAAACCGTTGCTCTTATAGGACCATCGGGTGTTGGAAAAACTACAGTTTTCAACCTTATCATGCGTTTTTATGATCCTTTAAAGGGTAAAATCTTTTTTGATGGTATCCCTTTAGAAAATCTTGAGCTTCCTGCTTTACGCCATGAGATAGGTCTTGTTCCTCAAGATCCTGTCCTTTTTAGTACAACTTTTTTAGAAAACATTCGATTTGGAGATTTAGAGGCTTCTGATGAAGACGTCAAAAAAGCAGCCCAAGCTGCCTACGCTGATGAATTCATCGAAATCCTCCCACATGGATATAATACTCCTCTAGGTGAAAAAGGGGTCAGCCTTTCTGGAGGGCAGCGACAACGTATAGCGATTGCACGGGCGATTCTTAAAAACCCTGCTTTTTTATTGCTGGATGAGGCGACGAGTGCTCTTGACACAGAAAGCGAGCAAAAAGTTCAAAAAGCCCTTGATTCTCTTAAGCACAATCGCACCACTCTCATCATTGCTCATCGTCATTCAACAATCACAAAAGCTGATCGCGTTATTGTTTTTGAGCAGGGCAAAATAGTGACTATGGGATCACCTGATACGCTTGATCTCCCCTTACGTCACGAGAGAAAAAAAACGGGGCTTTAAGACTTTTAAAAATAAAATTAAGTTCTTCTATAAAAGAAAAAATGATATATCTTTTTAAGCTGAACAAGAACATTGAGTTTTATTGGAAGAAGTCTCTTCATGACAAAGTGAAGAAAAGGGGAGGGAATTTATTTATGAAATTATCAAACACACTAAAGGAATGGGGTGGGGTTACAAAACTCTTTCATTGGGGTATGTTTCTCTTAATTATAATTCAATATACATTTGCTTATACGATGCTTGAAATGTTCCCCTCTGATCAAAAGTGGATGCTTTTTAAATGGCATAAGGAATTAGGACTCACTCTTTTGCTCCTTGTTTTCTTTCGTTTCTGGTGGAGACAATGTAATCTTGTCCCTAAAGATTCTGAGAAAGCTCCTCGCTGGAGTCATATTTTAAGTAAAATTAACATCTGGACTCTTTATATACTTATGTTTGTTTTTCCTTTAACAGGTTTGTTGATGTCTATTCTTGGTGGACATCCTGTCGATTATTTTAATCTCTTTACAATTCCGGCTCTTATAAACGACAAAGATAATGTTTATGCTGCATTTTTTTTAACAGCTCACATAAGAATTTCTTATGTCCTTTACGTTTTTGTAGGTCTGCACATTCTTGGGGCGTTTTATCATCATTTTATTATACGAGATAAGGTCCTTTCAAGAATGCTTCCTCATATATAATATTTTTTAAAGAATAAATTATTTAAGAAATAAAAAATGTGTCCCATTAAAAGACTTAACAAAACAGCGATAAAAGAAGTTCCAAGCCATACGTCTATATAAGAAGCCCATAGGAAAGTGGTGAGGCCCCCTAAAATGGTTCCTCCCCAGATGTAAGGATGTGCACTATAAAATTTCTGACTCAAAGCATACATAATCAGACCACCACCCCCCAAAATACTGAAGCCGAGAATGATTGAGTCCGCAAAACCACCAATTAAGAATGAAAAAAAAATAACTTCACAGGAAAATATTAAATAAATGGGCATAGGTTTCTTCCTTAAAAATTCAAGATCGATGTCCTATTTTTAGACCTTGCGAAAGGCAATATTAACGCGTCAATGGTTAAAAATTTGTGCATATCTTCATTGTAATATAAATGTTGTATATTATAGTGAATTGCTTTGTCGGGACTACGTCCCTCTACGCAATACCGCAATCTAGCCTTCGACTAGTAACGTTGATTTCATCACAGAGTCAGGGCGAGGATCCATAAAGAGAGCCAAGCTATAACGTTCATAACCAGATGGCTTTACATACTTCCCTTTCAATATATTATTTTCTCTCTGTTTTGTTAGATCATGAAGAATGCTTCCTATATGAATCCTGAGATAAATTGAATGAAACTATTTTTTTCTTACTTTTCAAATTACTATAAAAAATAACGTGTAGTGTTCTTGATTTAAAAAAATATGGCACAAAATAAAATATCATATGTTTATTAATATATGTAAGACTTAAACAACAATAATTATTAAGGATATTTTTATGAAAAAGAAAATTCTATTATCCACACTTTTTACAGTTATGTGCTCACTAACCCCAGTATTTTCTATGGACGATACGGAAGAAAAACAAATTACAGTTAAGGTTTCTTATAATAATCATTGAATTTCTGAGAGAACGAGAGAAGCCCATAATAATCCAAGTTTTTCTGTATATTTTGGAGATGGAGAAAAACAAGAAAAATTAGGAAGTTTTGCTTTTAGTGTTGGAGATAGGATTGCTCTCCCTTCTGAACAAAAAGACCATGTCGTTGAAGAACCTGGAAAAATTACTTATCATATTAATGAGCTTTACACATTTAAGACGACTGATGAAAAAGAAGTCTCTCGTTCTTTCCTCCTCAATTATGAAAAGCCTTGGACAGTAACTCTGATCCCTGATGAAAATACTGAGTTAAAATATCTGTACTATGAAGATGGACGCTCTAAGTATATGATACAGCATGACAAAACCGCTGTTTTTGATCCCTTAAATATTGGTTCACCTCCATTTGTAACAATCAATGTTTATGTAACTGAAGATGCTGAGTTGGCGGGTAGTACTTCTGCATGGCATGCGATTCAATAAATAGGGACCTTTAAATAATAAGAGAGTCCAACTCATGAGCATGGCAATAAAATCTCCATACTCATGGGTTTTCTTGCCATCTATTAACCTAAAAAAGACCATCGGACTTCAAGTAAGCGCGTATTACATTTAATTTCAGAGTGTGCCTTTTCAACACGGTTCTCACTTAAATTGGTGAATGCCGTTTCTCAAAAATAACATTACAAAACAACAAGATCGTCTCTTTTCTTAAAGCCTACTGCTTTTTTAGGAGCAGAAGAGTGTGGTGAAAGGAGCCTTAAGGAGAGTTTAAAAGAATCAAGAATTCACTCGCTTAAGATTTTTCAAGGACGCTTCTAAGAGGGATCAACATTGTCATAATATTTTTTGTATGTCCGTTGATGCCATTCACGATGACACATTCCTGATGTAAATCTATCATTGTATTTAGTTAACGTTGATTCCATCACATAGTCAGGAAGAGGATCCATAAAAAGAGCCAAACTATAACGTTCATATCCACCGATGGCTTTACGCACTTCGTGTTCCGTAGCTATAACGGCACCATTGGTAATAAGCTCAGCCGTTTCACCAATTTGAAAGAGCAAAGCATCGTCAGGGGCAAAAACTTCTTCTCCACGGACAAAAAGCCCTGTTTTGGGGGGTGAGGGGACTTTTTGACCTTTATAAAAATAAACTCCAGGGCAAAGTCCAGTTAAAAAGCTATGATCACGGTGTTCGGCACACCATTCCACAGCTTTTGGATCATGAATGGGTCCATAATAAAGCATCCGTGCTAAACTCGTCATGTCTTCAATATTAACTTCAAACAGGGATTTAATCTCTTTTCCCATCTGAAAGATAATATCGACTAATTTTAAGTAATGTTCTTTAAAATCAGGAACATCTTGAGAGGGCCAAAGATTAGGAGCGGTAGCATGGTCTTCTGGGTATTTGACATAATAAGACCCCTTATACGCATCGTTTACAGTATGATATTTTTCAATACCAAAAGACCACCCCCGGCTATAGAAATCATGAGGTGTGCATTGTGCTCGTCTCTCTTCTGCAAGGCTGATAAATTTTTGAGAAGACTCAATAAAATTTTCATAAGCTTTCACAAAACCAGGAACGCCCCGAATAGCAATAAAGCCCTTATCATGAAAACCTTGAATAATTTGGTTTTTGTGAGGAGAAAGTGAGATATAATCGAACACTTGCATGCATAAACACCCTTTTCCTTAAGATTAATACAGATTACTGATAAAGATCTATCTTAATCAAGTTCCAAAAGTCAATAGCATTGAACATTTCCTATAAACGTCAAAAAATTGAATCATTTTACATTTATTTGTTTTCATACTCCTCCTTTTCCCCTAAAAGAAAAGCATGAATGTTACAGAAGCCCATTTTCGTAAAACTCTTGGTCTCTTTCCCACAGGGGTAACTGTTATTACAACACCTTTAGGGCAAGAAAAAGACATCGCCATAACAATTAGCTCATTTACTTCCGTTTCCTTAAGCCCTCCTCAAATTTTGTTTTGCCTTTCCAAGTCCTCTAAAGCTTTGGCTTTTTTTAAGGCATCTCATTATTTTGCTGTTAACATTTTAAATGAGATTCAATCCCATCTTTCCGATGGGTTTGCTCAACGCATTCCTATTGATTGGCAAGCCCTTAAAAGCCATCGTCATTCCCCAACAGGATGCTTATTAATAACTGAATCTTTAGGACATGTTATTTGTCAACGAGGAGCCGTCTATGAGGGAGGAGATCATGAAATCATCTTAGGACAGGTGATTGACCTTGTCGCCAACCCTCATCATCTTCCTTTAGTGAGGCAAAAAGGGCAGTATTTGACAACTCAGCCTCTTTGTTTTGAGGCTCATTCATCCTATACTTCAAAGTAGATAATGTAAATTTTCTCTTACGGAGCTTGCTCATGGCAAAAAATTTAGTACAACGCCTTAATAATTTACAGCATAAAGCCGATTGGATTGGGATCAGGGAGGTTAAGGAAACAACACAGAACTCTATTGCTCGGAACGGGAAATTTGAAAACAACTCAATGATCTTTGATCATGGTTTGATGGTTGAGGTTTTGGTTGATGGACAATTTGCTTACTGTGCAACAGATAACCTAAGTGATCATGCTTTACAAGTTGCCTGTGATCGAGCGACTCAGCTGGCAAAACATGTGGCTTCATGGAAAATTTTTCCTTTTAATGCTCACCACCGTCCGGTAGCTTCTGGACAATATCATTCTTTTACACAGCACTCCTTTAACAAAACCAATGCTGGTGAAATTATGGGAATACTGGTTGATGCTACTCAAAAAATGAAAGTATCCGATAAGATCGTCAACAGGATGGCTCAGGCCTTATTAATTGATCAAAACATAACTTTAGTGAGCAGCGCCGGTTCTGAAATCCATCAGCATATTTCATCAGTGGCTTCATACTTATCGACAACAGCCCAAGAAGGAACAGAAATACAAACACGCACGACAGGTCTTTCTTGTCACCAAGGAGGAATTGAACTTTTAAATCGAGAGCTATTGGAGCGTGAAGCGGAAAGAATCGCCAAAGAAGCTCTTGAGTTGCTAAGAGCTGAACCTTGCCCAACAGGTACCTATGATTTGGTGTTGGCTCCCGATCAGCTTTACATGCAGTTGCATGAATCAATAGGGCATCCTTTAGAGCTTGATCGTATCTTAGGGGACGAACGTAACTATGCTGGGTGGAGTTTTGTTCAGCTTTCTGACTTTGGTCAACTTCAGTATGGTTCTCCTTTACTCAATGTTGCTTTCGACCCCACTGTTGTAGGTGAATATGCCTCTTATGGTTTTGATGATACAGGCCTCGCAGCTACTCCCCAATACCTTATAAAAGATGGTGTTCTTTTGCGGGGCATTGGCGGAATAGACAGTCAAAAACGATCGGGTGTCCCTGGAGTTGCCTCTACGCGTGCGAGCTCTTGGAATAGACCTCCCATTGACCGCATGGCAAATATTAATATTGAACCAGGACACACCTCTTTTGATAAGATGATCGCTGACGTAGAGTGCGGTATTTATATGACTACAAATTCCTCATGGTCCATTGACGATTATCGGCGCAAATTTCAGTTTGGGTGTGAGTATGCAAAACTAATTGAAAATGGCAAGCTCACAAAAACTCTTAGAAATCCAAATTATCGAGGTGTCACTTCTACTTTTTGGAACAATTTAAAAATGGTTGGTGATTCTTCAACCTTCGAAATTTGGGGGTCTCCTTATTGTGGCAAAGGTGAACCTAACCAAGCCATCCGTGTAGGACATGCTGTGCCTGTCTGCTTATTTGAAAATATTGATGTGTTTGGAGGGGCTTCATGAAGAACGACACAAGACACACCCAAAAACAAGATCTCAAAGCTCTGAGTACTTACCTCTTTCAAGAGTTAAAGGCTGACGAACAGATGACCTTATCTTATTCAGGAGAAGAAACGCTGTTTATCCGCGTAAGCCAAGCGAAAGTGAAGCAAGCTTCTGAGGTTAGCCAAGCGTACCTAACCATGAACTTGATCTCCCATCATCGACGAACAGAGATTACGTTTTCACTGAAGGGTGAGCGAGAAGAAAATTTAAAATACGCTCTTCAAATGTTGCAACAGTGCCGTCAGAATTGTGAAACGTTACCTGAAGACCCCTATCTTGTCCTTCCAGAAGTTGGAGCCAGCAGCGAAGAAGATTTTAAGGGAAAGCTCCCTGAAGTTGAAAAATTAGCAGAAACTCTGCTTAAACCGGCTAAATCTATCGATCTCGCAGGGTTGTTTGCGTCGGGCCTTTTGATGCGAGCCTCGATGAATTCAAAAGGTCAGTTTCATTGGTTTTCAACCGAGAATTTTTATTTTGACTATTCTCTTTACACTTCAGCCCAAAAAGCAATCAAAGCTATTTATGCAGGAAATACTTGGCAAGAGTCAGCCTATATCTCCAATCTTAACCAAGCTAAGAACCAACTCGCTCTCTTTGATAGAGCGTCTCGGAAGCTTTTGCCGGGTAAATATCGTGTTTATTTTGCGCCTGCGGCTGTAGCAGAATTTGTAAAAATCCTCTCCTGGTCAGGAATAAGTGGGGGGGCTATTATGCAAGATCGGTCTGCCTTCAAAAAGTTATATGAAGGACAAACTCATTTATCTCCCCTTTTGTCCGTGGACGAGGATTTTACCCAAGGATTCGTTCCTCGTTTTAATGAGTTTGGCGATGTTTCAGCTTTAAAAATTCCTTTAATTACGAATGGAAAATTGACCTCGCCTCTTATTAACCGTCGAACAGCCCAAGAATACGGTCTTCAGTCCAATGCCGCGAATGGGGGAGAAAGTTTACGTTCACCTTATATTCATCCGGGAAGCTTGCAGGAAGATCACATTTTGCAAAATCTTGGAACTGGCCTCTATATTTCAAACCTCCATTATTTAAATTGGAGCGATCTTCAGCAGGGGCGTATCACAGGAATGACACGCTATGGCTGTTTTTGGGTTGAAAATGGAGAGATTGTGAGCCCCATTGATGATATGAGATTTGATGAAACGTTGTATCACTTTTGGGGAGAAGCCCTTGAAGCTTTAAGTGAACGTACTGAGCTTATCCCTGATGTGTGCTCCTATGGAGAACGCACCTTAGGAGGAGTTTCTGTGCCTGGTATGATGGTCAATGATTTTAGCTTTACGCTATAAACCGTTCTTAGCCATCGATGGATTGTTCTCGTAGAGTGGTGACCGAAAATCCTGCAGCCTTTATATCGTTGATGATGGTTTTACTGTGTTCTTCCCCACGAGTTTCCACTATAATATCAAGTTCTGCCTTTTTAATAGGAATTTCATAAAAAAGGCGCCGGTGCTTAACTTCAAGAATATTACCTTGATGTTTTGCAATAATTGTGACGACACGTGCTAAAGTTCCCGGAACATCTGGAACGTCAATTCGTAAAAAAGTAAAGCGTCCGTCATGAATTTGACCTCGCATGATAATTGAAGAAATCAAACGCGCATCAATATTGCCACCACTCACGACAATTCCAACATTTTTATGTTTAAAAAGCGATGGGACATGCAAAAGTCCGGCAAGACCTGCAGCCCCTGCTCCTTCAACAACCATATTGAGTTTACGGACAAATAAATCAACTCCACGTTCAATTTCTGCTTCTGTGACAACAAGAATATCTTCAAGGCGATCTTTTAAGAGGGCCTGAGGAAGCACTCCAGAGTGATTTACCGCTATCCCTTCCGCAAGTGTACCACCTGCCTTTTTTATCTCATTCCTGTGATAAAGGGCATGGGCCATTGAGGCGTATCCTTCCACTTCCACTCCATAAATTTTTAGAGAGGGTTTTAGAGTTTTGGCAGCAACAGCAATGCCTGCACATAACCCACCCCCACCAATAGGAATCAGCAAAATCTCTAATTCAGGATGAACGGCTAGCATTTCTAATCCGATGGTTCCTTGGCCTGCAATCACGTAAGGATCATCATAAGGATGGATAAAAGTAAGGTTTTCTTGAGTTGTAATCTCCTCTGCTACATTTTGTGACTCATCAAGCGTTTGACCTGCAAGAATAACACGTGCCCCTCACTTTTCCGTATTTCCCACTTTGGTAGGAGGAGTAAAAAGAGGCATCACAATTGTTGCTGGAATCTGCAGTTTTTGCGCATGATAAGCGACGGCTTGTCCATGGTTACCGGCAGAAACAGCAATAACTCCCTTTTGTAAATCCAGATTCGGAATATTCTTGAGCTTGACGTAGGCGCCTCGTTCTTTAAATGAACTTGTTTCTTGAAAATTTTCCATCTTTAAGAAAATATGTGAGTCAAACATTCTCGAAAGATAAGGAGAATAAAGTGTAGGTGT
>JAKBAL010000020.1:0-10480 GCA_021809225.1 Pseudomonadota bacterium
CAGGGTTGCTTCTCCAATAACAAGTTGAGCCGCCCCTACTGCATCATCTGAAGAAAGAGGTTCTGAAAAAACTTTAACATGATCAAGGCGGCCTAACTTTAACAGCAAATCCTCGTAATCCCTGATGCGATGATGGGTCGTTGGTCCAGCATCATAAAAACTTAACGTTAGAAAGGCTGCAGGAGGAACATTCATTTCAGTACGAAGACTACGAACCTGAGAAACCACTTGAATAAGCCAGTTAATATCTTGGCTCGTTTCAAGATAGGTTAGGTCTTGAGTTTCAGGCCAAAGACTTCCCATTAAAAGTCCTTGTTCAGGACGCAAATCCTGCCATAACGCTTCTGTAATAAAAGGCATAAAGGGATGTAATAGCCTTAAAATTTGGTCTAAAACCCAGGCAACGGTCTGCTGCGTTTCTATTTTTTCATCATTTTCACTTGCAAATTTAGATTTGCAAAATTCAAGATACCAATCACAAAATATTCCCCAAATAAAATGATATAAAAGATGGGCAGCTTCATTAAATTTATACTCTTTAAGAGCCGTTTCAACACCACGAGCAAGGACAATAACTTGGCCTACAGCCCATTGATTAATAGGAACTTGGAGCTGATTGGGAGTAAAATTAGAGACAAACGTACATCCGTTCATTTCAGCAAAACGGGCGGCATTCCACAGCTTTGTCGCAAAATTACGGTAGCCTTCCACGTGAGATTGAGAAAATTTAACATCCCGACCCGGCACTGCCAGTGCAGCTAATGTAAATCTTAAAGCGTCCGCCCCATAAGTATCGATAAGGAGCAAAGGATCAACAACGTTTCCCTTGGTTTTCGACATTTTTTTCCCTTTTTCGTCACGCACAAGAGCATTCATATAAACTGTGGAAAAGGGAACCTTCTTCGTAAAATGTAGGCCCATCATCATCATGCGGGCAACCCAAAAGAAAATAATATCATGGCCTGTTATCAACGTATCCGTCGGATAATAGCGTTTAAAGTCTTCCGTTTCCTTTGGCCACCCCAAGGTTGAAAAGGGCCATAGCGCTGATGAAAACCAAGTATCAAGGACATCTTCGTCTTGGGTTAAAGTAACCTCTTTGTTATAATGACAGGTCGCCTCTTGAAGGGCATCATCTTCATTTAAGGCTACAAAGGCTTTGCCATCTGGTCCATACCACACAGGAATTCGATGTCCCCACCACAATTGACGAGAAATACACCAAGGTTGGATATTGCGCAGCCATTCAAAATAAGTATTTTCCCAATATTGGGGGACAAATTTTGTTTCTCCCGTTTCAACCGCTTTTAAAGCTGGCTTTGCTAAAGTCACGGCATCAACGTACCATTGATCCATAAGCCACGGTTCAATGATAACGCCTGATTTTTCACCATGAGGCGTGGGAATTACTAAAGATTCTTCCTTCTCAAAAAAATCTTTAGCTTGCATCTCTTCAATGACTTTTTGCCGCGCCTTAAATCGTTCAAGCCCTTGATAAGGTTTGGGAACATTTTCATTCAAACAGGCATTGTGATCAAGAATATTAATTAAAGGAAGATTGTGACGTCGTCCGACTTCATGATCATTAAAATCGTGAGCCGGTGTTATTTTAACGGCACCCGTAAATTTTTCAGGATCCGCATGAAGATCCCCAATGATCGGAATTCGTTGATCTGTAAGTGGATGATGCGCATATTTACCAATCAAGTTTTGATAACGCTCATCTTCAGGATGAACGGCTATGGCAACGTCACCAAAAACTGTCTCTGGACGACTGGTTGCTATTGTTATGGAATCTCCATTTCCACTTTCGAGGGGGTAACGAAAATAGTACATCTTCCCATCAAGAGAAATATTTTCCACTTCAACATCTGAAATGGCTGTTTGCAACTTGGGATCCCAGTTAATAAGCCGTTTAGCCCGATAGATCAGTCCTTGGCGATAAAGTTCCACAAAAACATGGCGAACAGCAGCACTCAGACCTTCATCGAGCGTAAATCGTTCTCGGCTCCAATCAGGGGAAGCTCCTAAACGTCGAAGTTGGTGGGTAATCATTCCTCCAGATTCGGCTTTCCACGCCCAAACTCTTTCGATAAACTTTTCACGACCGAGTGTATGGCGAGACACATTTTCTTGCGCAAGTTGGCGCTCTACAACTAACTGGGTCGAAATACTGGCGTGATCGGTTCCTGGCTGCCAGAGAACGTCTCGTCCCTGCATACGATAAAAGCGAACAAGTATATCCTGAAGTGTAAAGGTAAACGCATGACCCATATGAAGATTGCCTGTTATATTGGGAGGAGGCATCATGATGGTATAAGGGATAGCCTGAGATCGAGTACCTGCTGCCATAAGACCTGAGCTTTCCCAAGCGGGATAAATTTTTTCTTCAATAGGAGTAGGTAAAAAGGTTTTATCTAACATTGGTTCTGATCACTCAATTTATGCGAAGGTGTTAAAGTATGACTCCCCTGCCGAAAAAGGGACACTTAAAAAGTCCAGCTGACACTAATTTTTAGGCCAACCCGATGAGCGTAACACTTCTGAAAGCTTTTCAGCTGGTTTAATGGCCGCCTGCTGGACAATTTTTTCAACTTGTTCAGTCACAATTCCTCGAACAAGAGCCGGCAAATGAGTATCAAGCCATTCTTTTAAAAGGGGTTTTAAAATTTGACGAACCATATTTTCAACGGTTTCTCCACCAACTCCTTCACTACACAGTAATCTTGAAGACTTTAGATTTTCACGAGCAAATGTATCAAGAGAAGAAAAGGCTTGAACAGTTTCCGAGAGGACTGTTGGAGAGATAAACGTTTCTTCATACCCTTGACGTGATTGAGAGGAGTAAAGAGAAGCTGGGGGTATCTCATTTTGCTGCTTTTCAGGATGAGTTTGATAAAAAGGAGCCGTATCGTCCTTTTGAGAATAAGGGAAAGAGGAGGGCGAGGAAGGGTCCCCTTGAAAGCTATAGCTTTCCTTTTTTTGACCCTCTTCAGGAAGAATGTGCGTTAAATCTAGAATATCATTAGTGTCTCTCAAGGGAGGAGGGTTGGTTTTTTCCTCATGAGAATCTCCCCCAATAATTTGGCGAATTGAAGCTAAAATCTCATCCATCGACGGCTCAGAGGCCGACTTTTCTGTCTTCATTGCGGGTCCCCATCTTTTACATAGCGCAAGTCTTTCCCTTGCCAGAACTGAATCCAAGCATTTTTATATTCATTATAATATGCATCTGGATCATAATATTTTACATTGAGGCGTAAGTCGCGAGCCGTCAATCGACCCATGGCTACAAACACTTGGTAGCTCGTGACGATAAGTTTTTGTTGAGCATCAGCCAAATTAATTTGAGCGGCAATAAGATCCTCTTGGAGGAAGAGAACATCAATAATCGATTTTGTCCCTACGTTAACCTCTTCCACAGCTCCTTCAACAGCGAGTTCTTGAGCTTTGACTTGCGCCATAAATCCTTTAACGCTATCACGAGCGGCAATAAGATTATCCCAGGCTGACGTTACATCTGCAACAGCCTGTCGTTGCGCACCAACCAACTTAACCTTCTGTTGAGCCACAATTTGGTAGGCTTGGCGAATTTGAGAGTTAGGGATGCCCTTAGAATAGAGAGGCACATTAACCGTTGCTAGAAAACCTAAATCCGTATTTTTTGGACGAAGAGGGGTTGCATTGCCAGATGGAGTGCCATGCTGAACACTATTACCAACTGTCCCCCGAACATCAACAGTGGGTAAAAGCCCCGCAATTTGGATATCCACACTATAGAGAGCCGCCTCAAGAGCGTAGCGCGCTTGAAGAATAACAGGGCTATGGGTTTTAGCAATCTCTATAGCCCGCTCAAGATTTTTAGGTAATTCTATAATAAGATGTGCAGGTGAGAGGTTTCCTGGCTCATTTCCTACTTGTTGCGTATAAGTTGCTCTCGAAGATTCAAGATCACCAATAGCCGCACTTAAAGTAGCTATAGCTTCTTCATACTTTGCGCGAGACGCCTCAACATCTGTGCGGCTTCCTTCTCCAACTTCAAAGCGAGCTTCAGCATGTTCTAAGTTCTTTTTATAAAATTGCTTGCTTTGTTCAAGATAATTGACTTTAGCTTCATTTGCGAGAATCACTGTATGTGCATTCACACCCGCTAAAAGAGTTTGCTGCTCTTGGTTAAAAAGGCCCGCTCTCCCCGCAAGGACATTACTTTCCGCCTGGCCAATAGTAGCTGTTGTCTTTCCTCCCGCATAAATATTCTGGTTTAAAGCTGCGACATAATTCGTATTACTATTATGAGCCTTCTTCCCTGGTCCGATAGGATATCTTTGGGTTTGTTCTTGGCTTCCCACGACAGAAAGGCTGGGTCGCCACTCAGCATTTGCCTGCGAAACATCTTCATCAGTAGCCCTTAACCCTGCTCGAGCCGCATCAAGATCTGTATTTTGCATATAAATTCGTTCAAGAGTCTGTTGGAGAGACGCGGGTTCTTCGTTCCGTTGTTCTCCAGGTGACATTAACTTTTCTTCAGTTTGAATTTGGCGATCTTGCAGCAAAGGAATAGACTCTCCCATAGAAGGGGAGCACAAAAAAGTGCTTGAAATCAATAAAGCAAAAAACTGAAAAACCTTTAGATGCTGCATGCTCATTTATATTTATCCATAAAATGCCCTTAATTTATATACGGTATTTTGCCACTTTTCACTAAAAATTAAACAGTTTTTGTTTGCGAAAGGCTTTTAACCGTGGCGCAAATGCATCAAAAAGAGAAACTTCTGTAAAATTTCCGGCTTGATTAATATACCTTACAGCTTCCATTCTTCGGTTACTAAAGTGTTTAAATGTTACCAGTGTTCCCTCTTCTTTTAACTGTGAGACAAGCCCCTGAGGAATACTGTCAACACACCCTTCAATCACGATTTTATCATAAGGCGCGTCTTCTTCCCACCCTTCTTCAAGGGGCCCCAAAATAGACTTTACCGAAGAAAGTTGCAAGTCATGAACCAGCCGTTCAGTTTCTTGAGTTAATGTTTCTTCAGAATCAAGAGCAACAACAAAAGCTCCTATTTGGCTCAAAAGAGCAGGACCATAACCTGTTCCTGCAGCCACATAAAGGATAGAATCGGATGGTAATGGATTCAAAGCCTCTAAAAGACGGGCAAGAAGTGCAGGCCGCAAAAGAAAGCGTCCCTTGTTTAAGGGAAAATTTGCATCCATATACGCAATATGAGAAAGTTGACGAGGGACAAATCGTTCCCGAGGAATTTCTAAAAACCCTCTAATAATAAAAGGGTTTGTCGTCCCTTCAGGCCTCACTTGCCCCATGACCATATTTTGACGCATCATTGTAAAATCAGACATAAAAACACTTACTTTCTTTTTTTCTTACTGTAACTCAATGAAAGATTTTGTGAAGGGTTTTTAGAATCTATTACTTAATTAAGTTGAGCTTCCTTGTTCAAGAGCTGCTCTAAGGTTGACCACACCCGCTCCGAAGTAAGCATCCGGAAGATCTTTTCCCTCCAAAGAAATACTTCGAGCAGTTGTTAAAAGAAGACGGGTAATCTCTTCGGCTTTGAAATGAGGAAAAGCTTGTTTAAGAAGACTAGCGGCCCCCACTATCATGGGAGCGGCCATAGAAGTGCCTGATTTTTCACCAACTCCACCTCCTGTAACGGTAGAGGTAATTTGCTCCCCTGGTGCGGTAATGAAATACGACTGTGCAAACTGCAAGGAATTGTTCCCTGGAAAATTACTAAATTTAGCTAAAATTTCAGTGCCATTTTTATAGGAAGAAGCTCCTGCTAAAAGAAGTCGACCTTCCATCAACGGATTATGGGCTAATTCCACAAGACTTTTCGTATAAGCATTTTCCATTAAAGACAGACCTTCATTCCCCGCTGCGATAACGATCAATTTTCCCTCTTTAGCAAGATGCAAAAGAGCATCACGAATATTAGGATTCAACTTTTTATGGGTATAACTGAGCCGCATGGATATATTCACAATATGAGCAGGGCTTGAAGCAGCTATGTTCAACGCTTTTACAAAAGCTTGATCCCCGCCTATCCCAAGAACTTTAATAGGAATAATTTCAGTTTGAGGAGCGAGACCTAAGATAATTCCTGCAACATGTGTTCCATGACTTTCAAAACTATATTTACCATCTTTAAAGAACACGCTTTCAGAAATATCCCCCGAATTATTACGGGTATTATAGCGATATGCGCTTAATTTAAGCGCTTTATGAGAAGCATCAAATCCTTCATCAACAACTGCAACAATTGTCCCTTTGCCATCCAGAAGATGTGTCTGAGCATAGGAAAGACCAATCACAGTATGAGGTGAAAGAGAAAATTGCGTCCCTTTCTTTTGGCCCATTGTCCCAAGAATGATGAAGAAAATTATTGCATAAGTTAAAATCTTTGACATACTAACACTTTAATAGTTTTTTACTTATTGTAAATATAGATTGTTTCACAAAAAATGCAACTGATTAAAATCAATAAATAATGGAGGAAAATCACTTCAATACCTTGAACAAGATGATCTTTTGTTGACTTTTCTCCTGTATTTCTTTAACGAAAACAATAGGCCCAGGTGGCGGAATTGGTAGACGCGCTAGATTCAGGTTCTAGTAAGCGAAAGTTTGTGGAAGTTCGAGTCTTCTCCTGGGCACCAATTCAAGGTATACTTCTTAAGCTTAATTTCTATTGAAAGAAAAATATGAAAATTCATTACCATCGTGGAGATATTCCTTCTAACCTTAAGTTTGGCCATTCAGTCGCCATAGATACAGAAGCTATGGGACTTTACATTCCACGTGATCGACTCACACTCGTACAACTTTCCTCTGGGAATGGCGAATGCCATCTGGTTCATTTTCCGCTTAAATCTTCTTATGAAGCCCCAAATTTAAGACAACTTTTAAACGATAAAAGTCTTGAAAAGGTCTTTCATTTTGCCCGTTTTGATTATGCAATTTTAAAATATTATTTAAAAATTGAAGCCTCTCCTCTATTTTGTACAAAAATCGCCTCGAAACTCTCTCGTACTTATACAGACAAACATGGTCTCAAAGATCTTTGTAAGCAGCTCATAAGCGTTGAAATTTCAAAACAAGAGCAAACTTCTGATTGGGGATCAGAACATCTTTCTGAAAAACAGATGGAGTATGCAGCCACCGACGTCCTTCATCTCCATCGACTTAAAGCCATCTTACAAGAGCTTTTAAAGCGCGAAGGACGAGAATCCATTGCAAAAGCTTGCTTTGAATTTATTCCTGCCCGTTGTGAACTCGATATTCAAGGATGGAATGAGGTTGATATTTTTCAACATTAAGTATAAAGAAAGAATAGTGTAATAAATTAAAACTTATAGGATGTCACTTTTAATGCAGCAAGCGATTATATCCCCTCTTTTTTCTACAAACGATCTTGAAGAAGCACGTCGCGTTTTAAACCTTGAAGCTGAAGCTCTTGTTCAACTTGCTCAAAATTTAGACGCAACTTTTGAAGAAGTTTTAGATCTTTTAACATACACCAAAGGACGTATCATTCTCTCAGGGATTGGGAAAAGTGGGCACATTGCTAATAAAATAGCGTCGACCTTTTCTTCGACAGGAACGCCAGCGTTTTTCCTCCATCCCAGCGAAGCTAGCCATGGAGATTTGGGAATGGTTACCCTCCAGGATACCCTCGTCATGCTTTCACTTTCTGGGGAAACGGCTGAACTTTTCGATTTGATTAACTATGCGAAACGCTTTAATATTCCCATCGTTGCTATCACATGCAAAACAGATAGTGTGCTTGCAAAGGCGGCCTGCTACACACTTTTGCTTCCTCCTTTTTCCGAAGCTTGTCCAATGGGACTTGCCCCAACAACGTCAACGACCCTTATGTTAGCTCTGGGGGATGCCCTTGCGGTCACTCTTTTGAAGCGTAAAGAATTTTCAGAAAGGGAGTTTAAAAAGCTGCATCCTGGGGGTCGCTTGGGAAAGAAACTGTTACATGTCGTTGATATTATGCGCCCCTATGAATCATTACCTCTGGTTCTGCAAGGCTCTTTAATGAGTGAAGCACTCGTCGTCATGACGGAAAAAGGATTTGGGTGTATCGGCGTCTTAGATAAAACAAAAAATCTTATTGGCATTATTACTGACGGAGATTTACGTCGCCATATGAGTCCTTCATTATTAGGTCAAAAAGTTGAAGATGTGATGACTCCTTCTCCTAAAACTATTCTAGATTCTTCTTTTGCTGTAGAAGCTTTAGGGCTTATGAATCGCACATCCATCACAAACTTATTTGTATTAGATGAAAGTTCGAAACAACTTGTCGGCCTTTTGCATCTTCACGATTGTTTAAGAGCGGGCCTTGCATAAATGAGTTCGTCTTTTGGCACAGGTTACTCTCGATACGTAAATTTGATGAAGATTATTCTTCCAGCAGCGATCCTTTTATCTGTGGGGTTTGCTATTGGGTGGCCTTACCTTGTTTCTGTAGGCAAAGAAGCTCTCTCTTACATTGATTATTCCCTTCCTGAAATTAAAGAAAATCGTATGATACGTCCCCATTATTTATCTACAGATGAAAAAGGACAAGCTTTTCATATAGACGCAGACTGGGCTAAACAACAAACAAACGACCTTGCCAATCTCATAAGCCCTAACGGTTCCATGACAACGATTGAAGGACAAACTTTTAATCTTAAGGCCAAAGCTGGAGCTTATGATAGCCAAACAAAAATCTTAAATTTAGAAGGTGACGTCATCCTTACCAGCACAGATGGTTATTTTGTTAAGACAGAAAAAGCACGAGTCACTTTTGACAATAAGGTTATTGAAGGAGATAATTATGTTGAAGGAAAAGGACCCTCTGGTGAAATCATGGCTCAAGATGGTTTTAAGGTCGAAAATCAGCCCCAAGGAAAAAAAGTTATTACCCTTAAAGGGCCTTCTAAAGTTGTCATTCATAAATTGAAAAAAACTAAGGATTCCAATGCACCATAAGCCCTTATATCTTTTCTTTTTTCTTATGAGCTCTTCCTTATGCTATGGACAAGCTTTAAATCAACTTAGCAATAGTAAGGATGATTCCCCCATAATTATCGAAGCAGATAAGTCTGTTGTTTGCGATGAAACATTAAACAAATGCGTTGCAACGGGAAATGCTATGGCTCAAAAAAGCACGAATATAGTCTATGCAGATATCTTAACTGTTTATTTCAGTGAAGGAAAAGAAAGAGAGATCACATCTATTGTAGCAGATGGACATGTACGCATGGAAACACCTACAGATATAGCTTATGGAGACCATGCTCACTATGATGTCGCTCTGGATCGTATCCTTATGACAGGGGGAAATTTAAGAATCGAGACCCCCCAACAAACACTCACAGCTCGAGATTCCATTGAATACTGGCATAGCAAAAATCAAGGGATTGCCCGGGGGAATGCAATAGCACAATTCCCTGAAAAAGAGGAACTCGTTCAAGCCGACACGCTTATTGCTTATTTCAAACCTGCCACTGAAAAAACGGATGAGGGCAAAGAAAAATTAACCATTGATCGCGTTGAAGCTGAAGGCAACGTTTTGGCTTCTGGTCCTAAAGGCATCGTAACAGGCGATCGGGGTGTTTATTTTGCTCAAACACATATGGTTGAGATCAGCCACAACGTTAAAATCACTCAAGACAAAAATGTCATTACTGGGGAATACGTTCGTCATAATTTAGACACCAATGTTACTGAAATGTATACTCAAGCTCCTGGCGTAGCGCCATCAGGCTCTGTAAAGCGCATTTCAGGTCTTATACGCCCAAAGGATGCCAAGAAAATGAAAGGGAAGCCATCTGAAACCACACAAAAGAGTAAGGATGGACACTTATTCCCTGTATCTGCTAAAAACAAGAAAACATCAACTTCCTAAACCAGAGTAAAGTAGTCGTAGAATGCCTTCTTCAGAAAATAAAATCGCCTTAGCAGATGGGCTTAGAGCTCAAAATATTCGTAAATCTTACGCCCGACGCAATGTGGTTAATGATGTTAACCTTTATGTTAAACGAGGCGAAGCTGTAGGTCTTTTAGGCCCCAACGGCGCTGGAAAAACAACCTGCTTTTCGATTATTACAGGCTTAATTAAAGCAGACTCTGGCTCCGTTTTTCTAGATGATTACGATATTACGCTCTTGCCAATGTACCGAAGAGCTCGTTTTGGTATTGGATATCTTCCTCAAGAAACATCAATTTTCCGTGGACTATCTGTTGAAAATAATATCAAAGCTATTCTAGAGATCGTCGAGTCGGATTCTACAGTGCGAGAAGAACGACTTGAAATGCTTTTGGATGAGTTTTCCATCAAGCATATTCGTCACTCCCCAGCACTTGCTTTATCTGGTGGAGAAAGGCGACGCACCGAAATTGCACGAGCTTTGGCGAGTAACCCTCACTTTATGCTTCTTGACGAGCCTCTCGCTGGGATTG
>JAKBAL010000020.1:10490-12088 GCA_021809225.1 Pseudomonadota bacterium
GCTGTTGCCGAAATCAGAGATCTTATTGCCCATTTAAAAGATAAAAACATAGGTGTCTTAATCACTGATCATAATGTGCGAGATACCCTAGGTATTGTGGACAGAGCTTACATTATTAACGAAGGACTTGTGCTTAAGGAAGGCATTCCTGCAGAAATCGTTGCTGATGCTGATGTTCGCCGTATTTACTTAGGAGAAGAATTTAAACTTTAAGGAGACACCATGCGTTCCTCACTTTATTTCTACCCTACACTTAAAGAAATTCCTCAAGAAGCTCAGATTGCCTCCCATCGCTTAATGTTGCGTTCGGGGATGCTGACCCAAGTGACTTCCGGCATTTATTCATGGCTTCCTTTAGGCTTGCAGGTTCTTAAAAAAATTGCCCAGATTGTTCGCGAAGAACAAGACCGAGCGGGCAGCCTTGAAGTCCTCATGCCCACCATTCAACCTGCCGAATTATGGGAACGAAGTGGTCGTTATCATGACTATGGCAAGGAAATGCTCCGTATCAAAGACCGCCATGAACGAGACATGCTCTATGGCCCAACAGCAGAAGAAGTCATTACGGATATTTTTGCTCGCTTTATTAAAAGCTATCGTGATCTCCCGAAGCGTTTTTACAATATCCAGTGGAAGTTTCGCGATGAAATTCGCCCCCGTTTTGGTGTGATGCGCGGACGAGAATTTTTAATGAAAGATAACTATTCTTTTGATCTCACCCTTGAAGGAGCAAAAGCTTCCTATCAAGCCATGCTTGAAGCTTACGTCCGTACGTTCGCGCGCATGAATTTAACCGCCATCCCTGTCAGGGCTTCTTCGGGAGCCATTGGCGGCAATTTAAGTCATGAATTCCAAATTATAGCGGAAACCGGTGAAAGTGAAATTTTTTATGATCCTGAATACGAAAACTTGGATGTAAGCACCCTGACTCTTGAGCGACTTCAAACTCTTTATGCCGCCTCTGATGAACTTCACAACCCTGAAAATTGCCCCGTTCCTCTTGAAAAACTAAAGACAGCGCGCGGCATTGAAGTGGGGCATGTTTTTTACTTTGGCACGAAGTATTCTATCCCCCTTGGAGCCTATGTCATGGGACCAGATGGCAAGCAAGTCCCCGTCGAAATGGGATCTTATGGGATTGGCATTTCCCGCCTTGTTGCGGCGATTATAGAAGCTCATCATGATGACAAGGGAATTATATGGCCAGAAAGTGTCGCTCCCTTTAAAGTTGGTCTTCTCAATCTTAATCTTAAGGATGCAGCCTGCACAAAAGCATGTGATGAGTTTTATCAAAAGTTACGTCAAGCTAATGTCGAGGTTTTGTATGATGATCGAGACATAAGGACCGGTGCCAAATTTGCCGACATGGATCTCATCGGTCTTCCTTGGCAAATCATCATCAGTCCACGCAGCATCACTGCCGGACAGTGTGAAGTAAAAAACCGCCGCACAGGAGAGAAAATCGACCTTTCCCTAGAGGAAGCCTTAAATAAAGTACGTTAACCTGAGTTTTGGACAAAGAAATACAGCTTAGAACGTCATTGCGCAGAGGGACGAAGTCCCGACAAAGCAATTGAGGCTCATCAAAAGAGAGACTC
>JAKBAL010000021.1 GCA_021809225.1 Pseudomonadota bacterium
GAACACTTTGAATATGATCCTAACCGGACAGCTTTTATTGCTCTCATTAAGTATGAAGATGGGGAACAAGCTTATATTCTAGCTCCTCAACGTTTGGCTGCGGGAGATAAAGTTGTCGCATCAGAAAAGGCTGATATTAAGCCTGGTAATGCGATGCCTCTTAAAAATATGCCTGTGGGAACAATCGTCCATAACGTGGAAATGAAACCAGGTAAGGGCGGACAACTTGCTCGTTCAGCTGGGACTTATATTCAGTTGGTTGGGCGAGATGGACCTTCTGCTATATTAAAGCTATCTTCTGGTGAAGTACGCAAAGTTAGTGGAAATTGTATGGCAACAATCGGTGCGATTTCGAATCCAGATCAAAAGAACATCAATCTGGCGAAAGCAGGTCGTAAACGTTGGATGGGTGTACGCCCATCAGTTCGTGGTGTGGCCATGAATCCTATTGATCACCCCCATGGAGGAGGAGAAGGACGAACCTCTGGAGGACGTCATCCTTGTACACCTTGGGGTAAGCCGACAAAGGGTAAGAAAACACGAGATAAAAAGAAAGCGTCGTCCAATCAAATCATTAGACGTCGTAAGTAAAAAGGAGCAAGTTAAGTGTCACGTTCAGTTTGGAAAGGACCTTTTATTGATGGGTATCTTCTTAAAAAAGCAGAAGTTAGCCGAGAATCAGGTCGTAAGGAAGTTATAAAAACATGGTCACGTCGATCAACGGTTTTACCCCAATTTGTGGGCCTTACCTTTGGGGTGCATAATGGGCAAAAGTTTATTCCCGTGCTCGTGACAGAAAATATGATTGGTCATAAGTTTGGAGAGTTTTCTCCAACCCGAACATATTATGGACACACATCGGATAAGAAGGCGAAAAGAGGATAGTAATGTCAAAGCCAAAAACGCCTAGAAGTTTGCCAGAATACTCAGCAATGGCCAATTTGCGTATGGTTCGCGTGAGTCCACAAAAATTAAACTTGGTGGCTCAAATGATTCGAGGACAGAAAGTTGATAAAGCTTTAAATGCTCTTACTTTTTCTCCAAAAAGAATTGCAACCGATGTTAAAATGACGTTATTGTCAGCTATCGCAAATGCTGAAAACAACCATGGTTTAGATATAGACAAACTGTTTATTTCTGAAGCAACCGTTGGAAAAGCATTGGTGATGAAACGCTTGGATATTAGAGGTCGAAGTAAGGCTGGGCGAATTAGAAAGCCTTTTAGTCATCTTCGGATTGTCGTTAGTGAAATTGGAGAGATAGCGTAATGGGTCAAAAAGTTAATCCAATCGGTCTGCGCTTAGGAATCAACCGTACATGGGATTCTCGTTGGTTTGCCCGACATGATTACGATAAACTTCTTCATCAAGATTTGAAGTTAAGAAAGTATATTAAAGATCGTTTGTCGCAAGCAGGTGTTTCTAAGATTGTCATAGAGCGGCCTGCAAAAAAGGCACGTGTGACTATTCATACAGCTCGACCAGGGATCGTCATTGGAAAGAAGGGCGCGGATATTGAAAAGTTGAAGGCTGAACTTTCTAAGATTGCAGGTACAGAAGTTAGTTTAAATATTCTAGAGATTCGCAAACCTGAACTTGATGCAAAACTCGCGGCGGATTCGATTGCTCAGCAACTTGAGCGCCGGGTTACTTTCCGACGTGCTATGAAACGAGCCATTCAAGCTGCAAGGAAGCTTGGTGCAAAAGGAATTCGAGTCAATGTGAGTGGCCGACTAGGAGGTTCTGAGATTGCACGAATGGAGTGGTATCGTGAGGGTCAAGTTCCGCTGCATACTTTCCGGGCAGATATCGATTATGGCGAAGGAATTGCAAAAACTACCTATGGTATCATTGGAGTGAAGGTTTGGATTTATAAGGGCGATATTATGGAACATGATCCAATGGCTCTAGATAAGCGTAACGCTCTGCATACAGTTAATCGTACGGCTAGTTAAAGGATTATTGGCCCATGTTACTACCTAAAAAAACAAAATTTAGAAAAGCCTTTAAGGGGCGCATTCATGGAAACGCAAAAGGCGGGACCAGCTTAAATTTCGGCGCATATGGATTAAAGGCCATTGCCCCTGAACGGGTAACAGCGCGGCAAATTGAGTCAGCAAGACGGGCAATTACACGCCACATTAAACGAGCTGGGCGTGTATGGATTCGTATTTTTCCAGATATACCCGTTTCGGCAAAGCCAGCGGAAGTCCGAATGGGGAGTGGAAAAGGCTCAACAGAATATTGGGCATGCCGGGTTTATCCAGGTCGAATTATGTTTGAGCTTGATGGTGTACCAGAGGAGCTTGCCCGAGAAGCTTTTGAGTTGGCCGCAGCAAAACTGCCTTTGGCAACGAAGTTTATCTCTCGCGAGACAAGAGGAATTGAATAATGAAATGGCAAGACATGAAGCAGCTGGATGACGCAAGTTTAAAAGCAAAGTGTATTGAATTGAGAAAAGAATTAATGGGTTTTCGTTTCCAACGTGTGACGGCACAAGCCGAAAAGACACATCAGTTTCGAATTGCTCGCCGATCGATTGCGCGCATCAAGACTTTATTGAATCAGCGCATAAAGACAGTTTGAGGAGATTGATATGCCAAAACGTATTTTAAGAGGAACGATTACGAGCGATAAGTGCGACAAAACTGTTACAGTTAGAGTTGAACGTCGGGTTAAACATCCTCTTTATCGGAAGTTCATTAGCCGTTCTAAAAAGTATGCGGCTCATGATGAGTTCAATCGTTTTAAGGAAGGCGATGAGGTTAGTATTCAAGAGTGCAAGCCCCATTCCAAGTCTAAGGCTTGGGAAGTTGTTATTGAAAGTGATCGCTAATACGCTTATGTATTAGAAGGAAAGGAAATTAAATATGATTCAGATGCAAACCAACCTGAAAGTAGCCGACAATTCCGGTGCTCGTCGGGTGCAGTGCATCAAGGTTTTGGGTGGTTCAAAACGCAAAACTGCATCAGTCGGTGATGTTATCGTTGTATCCGTAAAGGACGCAATCCCACGGGGTCGTGTCAAAAAAGGGGATGTACGACGTGCTGTCATTGTACGAACTGCCAAAGAAATTAGGCGGGTTGATGGAACTGCAATTCGATTTGACGACAATGCCGCTGTTCTTATTAATCAACAAGGAGAGCCCATTGGTACACGTATTTTTGGACCTGTAACACGTGAGTTACGTGGAAAAGAGTTTATGAAGATTATTTCTCTTGCGCCGGAGGTCCTCTAATGGCTCAGCAGTTTCGAATTAAAAAAGGTGATACGGTTTGCATTATATCTGGTAAAGATAAGGGTAAATCGGGTCCTGTTTTAAAGGTTCTACGTCAAGATAACCGCCTTATAGTTCAGGGGGTGAACCTCATCAAAAAGCATCAAAAGCAAACATTTGCGCAAGAAGGGGGAATCATCCAAAAAGAAACCTCTATCCACATATCTAATGTGGCTCATGTCGACCCGGTTTCTAAGAAACCAACACGAGTGGGGATTAAATTTCTCGAAGATGGGCGTAAAGTACGTGTTGCTAAACGCTCCGGTGAGACGATTGAGAGTTAGGGGATAAGAATGGCACGATTAAAAGAACATTATGAGAAGATTGTTAAGCCTTTGTTGATTGAACAGCTTGGTTACAAAAACCCTTTTCAGGCACCTCGTCTTGAGAAAATTATTATTAATATGGGTTTAGGGGAAGCTGCCCAAGACAATCGCAAAGCCCAAGGAGCGCTGGATGAATTGGCATTAATTGCAGGGCAAAAGCCAATTCTCACGAAGGCAAAGAATTCAATTGCAGGATTTAAGCTTCGTGAAGGGATGAATATTGGAGCTAAAGTAACCCTAAGACACATAAGAATGTATGAGTTTTTGGATCGTTTGGTGAATATTGCAATGCCCCGTATCCGAGACTTTAGAGGCATTTCGCCTAAAAGTTTTGATGGGCGAGGAAATTATTCCTTTGGGATTCGCGAGCATATCATTTTTCCAGAGATTAACTATGATAAGGTTGATCAAATTAGAGGTATGGATATTACGCTCGTAACAACTGCAAAAACAGATGCTGAAGCACTTGTTCTCTTAAAGGGGTTTGATTTGCCCTGTACAGGGCAAAGGGCAGGAGAATAAAATGGCAAAGACAAGTTCAATTGAAAAAAATCTACGCCGTCAAAGAATGATCGAACAATATGCTCCACGGAGAATGCGTTTGAAGGAAATTGCAAACAATGAAGACTTACCCGCTGAAGAGCGATTTAAGGCGCGTCTAAAGTTGGCGGAGTTGCCACGCAATAGTTCTCCAAACCGCTTTCGGTCGCGCTGTTTGCTGACTGGACGGCCACGTGCAGTTTATCGTAAATTTAAACTTTCTAGAATCGCTTTACGCGAGCTTGCGTCTGCTGGGCAAATTCCAGGCATGACAAAGTCAAGCTGGTAGGAGGAACACAAATGTCGTTCTCAGATCCATTAGGTGATATGCTTACACGAATTCGTAATGGGCAAAAAGCCAAAAAATCCACCATCACATCGCCATCTTCAAAACTACGTACGAATGTGCTTGAAGTTTTGAAACAAGAGGGGTACATCAGAGGGTACTCTAGCGAAAAAGTTGCAACAGGAATCGAACAACTTAAAATTGAGCTTAAGTATTACGAAAATCAACCAGTGATTCGGAATCTTGACCGTGTTTCAAAGCCAGGACGCCGAGTTTATACAAAGATTGAAGATTTAAAACCGATTAACAACGGCCTAGGAATCGTCGTTCTATCAACACCTAAGGGGGTCCTTTCTGATGGGAAGGCTCGGGAGTTGAATGTGGGCGGCGAAGTCCTTTGCAGTGTATTCTAAGGATTAGATAATGTCACGTGTTGGAAAACATCCAGTTCTGATTCCCCAGGGAGTAACTTGCCACATTAATGGGCATGAAATTACAATTAAGGGAAAGAATGGAGAGCTTTCAGCTCTCACGAGCAAAGAAGTTCTAATCAAGCATGAGGATGACGGTATCCTCGTAAGACCTGCTGATGATTCAAAGCAGGCCCGTATGTTGTGGGGAACCTGGAAAAATCGTATTAAAAATATGGTTCAAGGGGTTCACGAGGGATTTACGGTTCGTCTTGAAATTAATGGTGTTGGCTACCGTGCTGCGGTTGAGGGAGATTCCCTAAAATTACAACTAGGTTACAGTCACGATGTTTTATACCCTATTCCTGAGGGGATACAAATAAAGTGTGAAAAGCCAACTGCAATTGCAGTTTCTGGGGCGGATCGTCAACGTGTTGGACAAGTTGCGGCTGAGATTCGCTCCTATCGTAAACCTGAGCCTTACAAGGGCAAAGGTGTTAAATATGAGAACGAGCATATCGTTCGAAAAGAAGGTAAGAAGAAGTAGTCATGAGCCATGTAAAAGATCTTTTTAATCGACGTAAGCGTCGCACACGGTTTAAGCTTGCTCGAGTTACGAGGGGGCGACCAAGACTTTCGATTTTTCGCTCGAATCAGCATATTTATGCTCAAATTATTGATGATCAAGTGCGCCATACCATGGTCACCGCATCAACTTTAGATAAGGATTTGAAGGATAAGCTTAAAGCGACTTCAAACCGAGCGGCAGCTGAAGAAGTTGGTAAGCTTGTTGCAGTACGCGCTGCGCAAGCAGGCATTAAAGAAGTTGTATTTGATCGTGGTGGGTATCTCTACCATGGTCGTGTAAAGGCCTTGGCGGACGCAGCCCGCGAAGGTGGCCTTTCATTTTAGGAAGTAGAAAAGATGGCACGAGAAGGAAAAAATAGCCGACCTCAACGTTCAGAACGTGAAGAGGTTGAATTAGTTGAAAAACTAGTCGCGATTAATCGCGTGGCTAAAGTCGTTAAGGGTGGTAAGCGCTTTGGCTTTTCTGCTATCGTCGTCGTAGGCGATGGAAAAGGTCGGGTTGGTCATGGAACGGGTAAGGCCCGTGAAGTTCCTGAAGCGATTCAAAAAGCAACCGAGCAAGCTAAAAGATATATGGTGCGTATCCCTCTACGTGAGGGACGGACCTTGCATCATGATGTGACGGCGTCTTATGGAGCTGGTAAAGTTCATATGAGGGCCGCAGTTCCTGGAACGGGGATCATTGCAGGTGGACCAATGCGCGCGGTTTGTGAAGCTCTTGGAATTCAAGATGTGGTCAGTAAATCCATTGGTTCTTCTAATCCGCATAACATGGTACGAGCAACATTTAAAGCTTTGCAGATGATTAGTTCTCCTCGACAGGTTGGTGCACGTCGTGGCAAGAAAGTTGGAGAGCTGGTTGGTCGTCGTGCGCAGGGTGAGGCATAAGACGATGGTAAAGAAAAATTCAAAGACACTGATAGTGACTCAAATAGGAAGTCCCATTCGAAGAGAAGCCAAACAAAGAGCTACTCTTTGTGGTCTTGGGCTCAACAAGATGGGTCGTACGCGTGAGCTAGAGGACACTCCAGAAGTTCGCGGAATGATTAAAAAAGTCCAACATATGGTAAAGGTAGAAGAAGGGGAGTAAAACCCTTCGACTTAGTGGAAAGTGAACGATGAAACTGAATGAAATACGTGATAATCCCGGCGCTCGCCGCTCAAAGATGCGCATTAGCCGAGGTATTGGGTCTGGTAAAGGAAAAACGGGTGGTCGTGGCGGTAAAGGTCAGACAGCTCGTACAGGCGTTTCGATTAATGGGTTTGAAGGCGGGCAAATGCCTCTCTACCGTCGCTTGCCTAAGCGAGGGTTTACGAATATATTTGCGCTCAAATTTGCAGAAGTGAATTTAGGGCGTCTTCAAGAAGCTCTTGAAGCTGGTAAACTTGATCCCGACAAACCAATTAACGGTGAAGCTCTTGTAAAAGCGGGTCTCATTCGCCGGATGAGAGACGGAATTCGTCTCTTGGGAAAAGGTGAACTTAGGATAAAGATTCTGTTGGAAGTTGCAGGCGCGACAAAGTCGGCAATTGAAGCAGTAGAAAAAGCTGGGGGATCTGTAAAAATTTTATCAACAGAGACTTCTGGGAAACCAAAATAACAATCTAAAGGGTGACCATGGCATCGGCCGCAGAACAACTCGCAGCAAATATAAACTTTAAAGCTTTCTCTAAGGCAGACGACCTTAAGAAACGCTTATGGTTTACTCTTGGCGTCCTTATTGTCTATCGATTAGGGACATATATTCCATTGCCTGGAATTAATCCTGCGGTGATGGCGGAATTTGCTCGTTCCCATGGGGGTGGAATTTTTGGCATGGTGGACATGTTCTCAGGGGGGGCCTTGAGTCGTATGTCCATTATGGCGCTTAACATTATGCCTTATATTTCTGCGAGTATTATTATTCAGTTGATGACAGCTATTGCTCCCCAGTTTGAAGCCTTAAAGAAAGAGGGGGATTCAGGGAGAAGGAAGCTTAATCAGTACACGCGATATTTGACCGTCTTAATTGCTGTTTTGCAGTCTTATGGAGCTGCTGTAGGGCTCGAGTCTTTACAAGGAGCCGCAGGATCAGCGGTGATTGATCCTGGCGTTTTCTTTAGATTGACAACGGTCATTACGATTGTTGGGGCTACTCTTTTTCTGATGTGGCTTGGAGAACAGATCACTGTTCGCGGTATTGGGAATGGAATATCCCTTATCATATTCGCAGGAATTGTTGCAAATCTTCCATCCTCTATCGTAAATGCTTTAGAACTAGGCCGTACAGGCGCCTTGTCGTATGTATTTATTTTGTTTATCCTTGTTTTCTCTGTGGCGATGATCGCTTTCATTGTTTTTATGGAACGTGCACAGCGTCGAATATTTATCCAATATCCAAAGCGTCAAGTTGGAAATAAAATGTATGGTGGAGAAAGCTCTCATCTTCCCATCAAGCTGAATAGTACGGGCGTCATTCCACCTATTTTTGCAAGTTCTCTTATATTACTTCCCGTGTCCCTTGCTCAGTTTTCTGCAGGTCATGGACCAGAATGGGTTCAGTGGGTTGCTGGGTTTTTCCATCATGGGAGTGTTGTATACCTTACACTGTACCTATTTCTCATTGTGTTCTTTGCTTTCTTCTATACGTCAATCGTATTTAATCCTCAGGAAACAGCTGACAATCTGAAAAAGGCGGGAGGATTTATCCCCGGCTATCGTCCGGGAACAAACACAGCAAATTATTTGGACTTTGTCATTACGCGATTGACTGTTGCGGGGGCTGCTTATTTAGCCTTTGTTTGTGCGGTCCCTGAATTCTTCTACGCAGCTTATTCTTTACCCTTCTATCTGGGGGGGACGACATTTTTGATTGCGGTGAGTGTTCCTATGGATACGGTTTCTCAAATTCACTCCCACCTTTTAGCTCATCAATATGCGGGCCTTTTGAATAAAACTCGTCTGAAGGGGAGCCGGAAATGAACATCATTCTCTTAGGCCCTCCGGGAGCAGGGAAGGGGACTCAAGCTCGCCTAATTCAAGAGCAGTACGATTTGACATTGATATCTTCAGGTGATATTTTAAGAGATGAAGTTAGGAGAAAAACTCCTCTAGGAATTCGAATTGAAGAAATAATAGCATCTGGTAGGTTTCCTTCTGATGATATCATTCTTAAAATATTTGAAGAGCATTTAAAAAAAGCTAAACATCAGGGTGTTATTCTGGATGGGTTGCCTCGAACTTTGAATCAAGCCGAACAAATAGATAAAACTTTTGAGCTTCTTAGTCTAAAACTGGACGCTGTGATTCAGCTTGCTGTTGATGATGAAGAATTGATCAGGCGTCTGTCTGCACGTATGGTGTGTGTGAAATGTGGAGCATCTTATACATCAGAGCTGCCGCCTAAGAAAAAAGATGTTTGTGATAAGTGTACAGGAAGTGAATTCATTCGCCGTCCTGATGATGAGCCTGAGGCGATAAGAACACGGCTTTATCTATATAATGAGCAAACAAAACCTCTAATAGATTACTATTTAAAGAACAACAGATTAAGTGTAGTTAATGGAATGAAGACGGTTGAAGAGGTGAATGCCCAAATTGAATCTTACTTAGGGAAATCGCAAGTGTTGACAGATAAGTCTGGATGCCTATAATCCGCACAAGATGTAGGAATTTTAAAAAAGTATATTAAGGAGAAACGAGTGGCTCGTATTGCTGGCGTTAACATACCAACGCAAAAGAGAGTTGAAATTGGATTGAGGTCTATTTATGGAATCGGTCCAACAAAGGCAAAAGAAATTTGTGACAAGCTGGGAATTCCTGCTGCACGACGTGTTCATCAATTAACGGATGACGAAGTTTTAAAAATCCGTGAAGCGATAGATCATGAGTACAAGGTTGAAGGTGATCTTCGGAGAGAAGTCTCTATCAATATTAAGCGATTGATGGATCTTGGAAGTTATAGAGGCCTTCGTCATCGTAAGGGACTTCCGGTTAGGGGGCAAAGAACCCATACCAACGCACGTACGCGTAAAGGTAAGGCAGTGGCAATTGCAGGTAAGAAGAAGTAAAGGTTAGGATTATAGATGGCGCAGAAACCAACACAAAGGATTCGCCGGCGAGAGAAGAAGAATATCGTCTCTGGTGTGGCGCATGTGAATGCATCTTTTAACAATACGGTTGTGAATATTACGGATGTCCAGGGTAATACAATTTCTTGGTCATCTTCTGGGGCCAAGGGATTTAAGGGATCCCGTAAATCGACGCCTTATGCAGCGCAAGTTGCAGCAGAAGAGGCGGGCCGAAAAGCTCAAGAGCATGGAGTGAAGTCACTTGAAATTGAAGTAAAAGGTCCTGGATCAGGGCGAGAATCGGCACTCCGCGCCCTACAAGCAACTGGGTTTGTGATAACGTCCATAAGGGATGTAACACCTATTCCTCATAATGGGTGCAGGCCTAAAAAACGTAGGCGTGTATAAGCCTGAGTAATTAACTGAAATCTTTATACCGAGAGGGTAAACTCGTGATACAAAAAAATTGGCAGGCTTTGATTAGGCCTTACAAGTTGAATCTTGATCATAGCGAAGATCCTAATTATGTAGCTACAATAACAGCTGATCCACTTGAACCTGGATTTGGGATAACTTTGGGGAGTGCTTTGCGGCGCGTGCTGCTTTCATCACTCCAAGGATCTTCTATCACCTCTGTTCAAATTGAAGGGGTGTTGCATGAGTTTTCTACTCTCCCTGGGGTGAATGAAGATGTAACAGATATCGTTCTTAATCTTAAGGGTGTTATTACAAAACTTCATAAGACTGGACCCGTCCGAGTTCGACTCCAAGCGGAAGGACCCTGTGTTGTAACGGCTAGAAATATAGAGACGCCAGCAGATTTAGAGATTTTAAATAAGGATCATTATATTTGCACTCTAGGTCAAGGGGCCAACCTTTCTATGGAATTAACAATTAATACAGGTAAGGGATATGTCCCGGCTGACAATAATAAGAAGGTGGATGCTCCCATTGGATTAGTGCCCATAGACGCCCTTTTTAGCCCTGTACGTCGTGTATCTTATAAGGTGGAAAATACTCGCGTGGGTCAGCAAACGAACTATGATAAATTGATCATGCGAGTAGAGACGGATGGATCTGTTCGTCCAGACGATGCGGTTGCCTTGGCAGCTCGTATTCTTCAAGACCAACTTCAGAAGTTTATTAACTTTGAGGAACCAAAAGAGACATTTGCTGAAAAAGAAGATTCATTACTTCCCTTCAACAGAGCACTCTTGCGTAAAGTTGATGAGTTAGAGCTTTCTGTACGCTCAGCTAATTGTTTGAAAAACGATAATATTATTTATATCGGAGATCTTGTTCAAAAATCAGAGCCAGAAATGTTGCGGACACCAAACTTTGGTCGGAAATCGTTGAATGAAATTAAAGAAGTTCTAACACAAATGGGATTAGGTTTAGGGATGGAAGTCCCCAGCTGGCCACCAGAAAACATAGAAGAACTTATTAAAAAGCTTGATGAGCCATTTTAAAAGAAACAAGGAGTATATAAATCATGCGTCATGGTGTTAGTGGCCGTAAGCTCAATCGTACATCGGGAGAAAGAAAAGCTCTTTTTATGGGTCTTGCTGCCTCTCTTGTGAAACACGAGCAAATTAAGACAACTTTGCCGAAAGCCAAAGATCTTCGTCCTATCGTAGAAAAAATCATCACTTTAGGGAAAAGAGGAGGGTTGTCTTGCCGTCGCCAAGCTATCTCTAAGCTGGGCGATAAGGAACTGGCAGAAAAAATTATGGGTCCTTTGGCTGAGCGATATAAGGACCGAACAGGAGGCTATGTTCGCATTATAAAGGCTGGGACCCGCTCAGGCGATAATGCACCGGTCGCTATTATTGAGCTCGTTGATCGCGATTTAGCCGCTAAGGGTCAGGACTCAGGACCCACTGCAGAGAAATCAAGCGAAGAGGAAACAGTCTCGGAGTAAACGTTTATCGTGCACTCCAATATAATGTGGCTCTTATGAAAAATGAGTGCTCTTTCCACGGCGAAGCTTCTGGGCGTAGTTTGGGCCGGGCTTCGCAGTAACGTTAGTGGGAAAATCTATTAAAATTAACCTATTGATTTTAATAGACTCACACACCTGTATCATCTCCCCCGGTCGTCATCCCGGAATTTAGAAAATCTTTTCCGGGCATAGCCCGGTGTAGATTTTCTAAATATCCAGGACCCACAGTACTTTTTGCGGTTCAAAGTCCTCCCTGGGTCCCGGATATTTAAAAACCGTTGTTCTCCCCCGGATTAAATCCCAATACTGTTCACTTATACCATTTCCAGAAAAAAATTATAATCTGGATTGCTTCGCTCCGCTCGCAATGACGGGTAGAGAGAAGCGTCATTGCGAGCATCCCACCACTCTTTGGGTGGAAAAATAAGTAATGAA